>NZ_JBFUAR010000021.1:0-108173 GCF_056406175.1 Arthrobacter sp. P1_D12 | reverse complement strand
CCGTGGTGGGCCGCGCCGCCGTCGTCGTTGGTCCTGTCTGTCGACGCAGCCGAGGCGGGAACATCCGCAGAAGCGAGGAATGCGGCGGTAACGAACCGATTGGCAGTAACGAACGGCGCGGGCGGGCCGCGGCGCGATAGATTTGCAGACATGACTGAAGCCACCTCCGCCACCGCTGCCGGCCGCGGCACCATCCTGGTTCTCAACGGACCCAATTTGAACCTGCTTGGCACCCGCGAGCCCGAGAAATACGGGACGGCGACGCTGGCCGACGTCGAACAGCTCGCCAAAGATGCCGGTGCCGCGCACGGCCTGGACGTCGAGTGCTTCCAGTCCAACCATGAAGGCGCCCTCGTGGACGCCATCCACGCCGCCCGCGGGAAGGCGGTGGGAATCGTGCTCAACGCCGGCGCCTACACGCACACGTCCGTGGCCATCCGGGACGCCATTTCCGCTGTTGCCCTGCCGACGGTCGAGGTGCACATCACCAATGTTCACGCCCGCGAGCCTTTCCGGCACCATTCCTACCTTTCGGACATCAGCAAGGCCGTGATCGCCGGCGCCGGGATTCTGGGCTACCGCTTCGCGGTGGAATACCTCGCCGGGCTGCACGCGGCCGGGGACTGAGCATGTCCCCCGCGGAACCCGCGGCGGCGGAAGCATCCGGGGAACCGTCCGCAGTTCCGGACCCGGCCACGGGCACTGCCTCGGACCCGGCCACGGGCACTGCTTCGGACACAGCACCGGGCGCGGCTACGGCTACAGACACAGCGCAGTGGTACCGGCACTTCGGCACGGTCGACGCCCCCGGTTCCTCCCCCTGCTATGCCGCGTGGTCCGTGGGGATCGCCGGGGACGCCGAGGTGATTCGGCGGATTGATCAGTGGCCGCACAACAAGCGCCAGCCGCTGCTGATACTCGCCGCGGCCCGGTTCCTCGGCGCGCAGATCAGCCCTTACCGCGGTTTCCGGAGGTTCCTGGACCATCACTGGGACGCGGTCGCGGAAATCGTGCTGTCCCGGTCCACGCAGACGAACGAGGCCGGACGCTGCGCCACCCTGCTGCCCTCACTCGCGCAGATATCCGCGGCAGAGGGCCGGCCGCTGGCCCTCATCGAGGTGGGCGCCTCGGCGGGGCTGGCACTGTTCCCTGACCGCTACGGTTACGAGTTTGTCGACACCGGGGCGGGGGCACCGGATGAGTCGGCGGCGGACCCGGCGGCGGAAGCAAGGACGACGCGGCTGGTTCCGGATGGCGCCCAGCCTGGCACGTTTCCGGCCCTGCGCTGCGTCACCTCGGGCCCGGTGCCGCTGCCGGCGGAAATTCCCCGGGTGGCTTGGCGTGCCGGGATCGACATCAACCCTCTGGACGTGCGCGACCCCGGACGACGTCGCCTGGCTCGAAGCCCTCGTCTGGCCGGAGCAGGAGTTCCGGCTTGAACGGCTGCGCCAGGCGATCGCCATTGCCAGGGAACGGCCGCCGCTGCTGGTGGCCGGCGACCTCAATGAACAGCTTGTGGAACTCGCCGGCCGCGCCCCGGCCGACGCCGCGCTGGTGGTATTCCACAGCGCCGTCATGGCGTACCTGGATGCCGGCGGCCGCTCCCGGTTCCGGCGCACCATGGCGGATCTAGCCGCGGAGCGGGGCCGCCACTGGCTCTCGAACGAAGGGCACACCGTCGTTGTGCAGGCAGACGGGTCCAGTGTGGTCCCGGAAATGGATGACGCCCGGCTCCGCGGCCGGTTCCTGCTGCTGCAGGACGGCCAGCCGGCAGCCATCACGGGCCCGCACGGGCAGAACCTGGAGTGGCTCTAGCCTGCGTGCGGCTCGAGCCTGACTGTGGCTAGGGCCTGCGTGGCAGTCCGGTTATTTCTTGATGCACTGTCCGGACGAAACGGCACTGCCCAGACCCGGCGCCTGAGCCGCCACGAGGCTCAGGTCATTCATGGTGATCGCAAATCCGAGCGAGGACTCGGTTGTGGCCTTGGCAAAAACCACCCCCGCCACCTGCCCGTCCATGGTCAGGAGCGGACCCCCGGAGTTGCCCGGCTGCACGTCGCCGGCCAGCCGGTAGACGTCCTCGGGCGACGCATTCTTACCGTAGATGTCCGGGACCAACACGGTGGCGATGTCCTGCACGGTGGCCGGTTTGGACTGGAAAGGCCCGCCGTGCGGATAGCCGGCAAAGGCCGCGGCGCTGCCGGACGGCAGGTCGGCGGCCAGCGCCAGGGGTTCCGAGCGCAGACCGTCAACGGCCACGACGGCGAGGTCGTGCTGGGAATCAAAGTACACGACGCGCCCAGGCAGTGCGCGGCCACCGGGCGTTTCCACCACCGGTTCGTCGACCCCGGCGACCACATGGGCGTTGGTCACCACGCGCCCGGGGGCGACCACGAAGCCTGTTCCGGTCTGGTTTTGACCGCACTGGTAGGCGGTTCCGGCGATCTTGAGCACGGACGCGGCGGCCTTGTTCAGCGCCGGAGTGTCCGTGCTGGTGTCCGGAACGGCAACGGTCTGGCTCTGGCCGAAGCCGTCCAGCAGGGTGGGGATTCCCTCGCCGATCACGGCGGAACGCAGCTGCGCCATTGATGCCTTGACCGGCATCGGCGTCACACCGTCGATGAACCTGATGACTTTGGATTCCGCGAGCTGCTGGGACACGAACGGCACACCCAGGGCCCCGATGCTGAACGCCAGCATCGACATCACAAGGGCGGACACCACCACGTTCACGCCGCCGCCCACGAGGCGGTCCGCCGCCCGCAGGGGGCTGAACGGGACCACGCTGCGGATTCGCCGCCCGATCATGGTACCGAGGCCGTTGCCTACGATCATCAGAAGGACCGCCGTGGCAACGATCGCCGTCAGGCGCCAGCCGCTGTCCTCCACTAGGCCGCTGACGATGGGCACGGAGACGAAGGCGGCGACGGCGCCTGCCGCGAATCCCGCGATGCCTCCGAGCGTCACAAGGAAGCCGTTGCGAAGACCGTGGATCAGGTAGGACAAGAGCGCCACAACCAACACCAGGTCCAAAATGGTCAAGCCAAACACCGGGGCTCCTCACAGACAGTTCAGCGACGATTCTACCGGTGTAAGCTGAACGTTTGCCGACCGGCCGCCAGCCTGCACAGGGATCTGCGCGGGCTTCCCGAGCCGTTCGCTTTCGGCCCCTTCGGGCGTTTCCGTGCCAACTACGTCACAGAAGCTCCAAAATTCTGAAAGAATGGCTGAAGCGCCCCAGCCGACACAGCTAATCAGGAGATTTCATGGATATCGAGGTATTGCGCCGCGCACCCCTTTTCGCCACGCTCGACGACGAGGCGTTCCGTCTGCTGACGGACGAACTTACCGAGGTGGACCTTTCACGCGGTGCCTCGGTATTCCGGGAAGGCGACCAGGGTGACCAGCTTTACTTCATCGTCTCCGGCAAGGTGAAGCTCGGCCGCACGTCGCCGGACGGTCGCGAATCACTGCTGGCCATCCTCGGCCCGGGCGAACTTTTCGGCGAAATGGCGCTGTTCGACCCCAGCCCGCGCACGGCCACGGCAACTGCCGTTTCCGAGACGCGTCTCGCCGGCCTGAAGAACGAGAGCCTCAACGCGCTGCTGCGCACCCGCCCCGAGGTCTCGGCCCAGCTGCTGCAGGCCTTGGCACGCCGCCTGCGCCGCACCAACGATTCCCTTTCCGACCTCGTCTTCTCCGACGTGCCGGGCCGTGTGGCCAAGGCGCTGCTGGATTTGGCCGACCGCTTCGGCCGCCCGGCAACCGACGGCGTCCTGGTCGCCCACGAACTGACGCAGGAGGAGCTCGCCCAGCTGGTCGGCGCCTCCCGTGAAACGGTCAACAAGGCCCTCGCGGAATTCGTGCAGCGCGGCTGGCTGCGCCTGGAAGCGCGCGCCGTCGTCATCCTTGACATGCAGCGCCTGCGCCAGCGTTCCCGCTAGGGACCCCCGCAGCAAACACGAAGGCCGGCCCCGGAAACGGGACCGGCCTTCCGCCGTTAAACTTCTGCCGCTAATTCTCGGAGGAGGTCCCCGGCTGGTTGTCCGCCGGACATGTCCCGGGCCGGCTCGCAGCACGAAGGGACATGTCCAGTGCTCAGGAGCAGGGCGGGGCATGTCCCCGGGCTCGCACCGGGCATCAAGGGACATGTCCAGCCCCGGCTGCGAGGACTGGACATAACGCCACTATGTCCACCGGACAGGCCGACCGGAGGACATGTCCCGGGCCGGCACGCAACACGAAGGAACATGTCCAGCGCTCAGGAGCAGTGCGGGACATGCCCCGGGCCGGCACGCAGCACGAAGGGACATGTCCAGTCCTCAGGAGCAGTGCGGGGCATGTCCGGGGAACCGCCCGGGCTCCCCGCCCAAGCCAAGCCCTAACAGGCCGCCCGCAGGAAGTCGGGTGGCGTCGGCGCTCTCCGGGCCTAGCGTTCGCGCTGCGGTTCGCCGGCGATCGTTTTGGCTGCTTCGACTTCGAGCATGAGACGGCCCTCTTCCTCGACCAGCTTCGGCTGGTAGACGTGGGCCTTGCGCTTGTAGCTGAGGTAGGCAATGCAGCCGTTGGCCTTGGCCATCTTCTCAAGCATGATCTCCGAGCCAGGAACCAGGAGTTCGCCCAAGGTCCGGCCGACGGTGTTCTCCTGCCCCACCTCGTCACCCAGCACGGTGCTGTCCCGCTCGCTCACGACTTTCCGGACGCACACCCAGCGGCCCCAGACGCCCTTGCTGGCCAGCAGCGAGGGCTGCTGGTTCACGGGCACCGTCGCGGCGAAATACCGGGTGTTGAACCGGCGGTGCGCGAAGTCGGGGCTCAGCCAGTTCACCAAGGGTTTGAGCAGGTCAGTGCGCAGCGAGAGCCCGCGCTTGGCAAGCAGGTCTGTGAAGGATTTCTCCTGCTCGGCCACGGCTTCGCGGGCGCGCATCCAGTCGGCTCTGGAGGTCAGTTCCACCGTGGTGGACAGGTCGGGGCCGGCCAGCAGGATGCCGGTCTCCTCAAACAGTTCACGGATGGCACCGACAACGTGTCGGCGCGCCAGCCCGACGTCGGACGTCCCCATCTGCTCGGCCCAGTGCTGGGGTGAGGGGCCCAGCCAGCCGACGGCGTCGTCGTCGGTGGCTTCCAGCGATCCGCCAGGGAAGGCGAGGACACCGAGCGGGGAGGACCCCGTCCGGTAGCCGAGCCAGGTCTCCAGGCCCGTGGGCGAATCCCGCAAGAGGATCACCGAGGAGGCCAAACGGGGCGCGCGGGGCGTCCGCTCACCGTGTTCAATCCAGCTGCGGGCTGCTCCCTCAAGATCCGGGGGCAGGACGAACAGGCGGCGTTCTAACTGAGGCAACGAAGTAACCGGTCTACTAGGCGAATTCAGCGATCAGTTCGACTTCGACAGGCGAGTCGAGCGGCAGAACGGATACGCCGACGGCGGAACGCGCGTGCTGGCCGGCGTCGCCGAGGACCTGGCCCAGCAGCTCCGAGGCGCCGTTGATGACACCGGGCTGGCCGGTGAAAGAAGGGTCGGAGGATACAAATCCGACAACCTTGACGATCCGCGTGATGCGGTCGAGGTCGCCGATCACACTCTTGACGGCGGCCAGGGCGTTAACGGCGCAGACGGCAGCGTAGGCCTTCGCGTCCTCCGGGGACACCGTGGACTCGTCGGAGGCGCCCGCCGAACCGGTGGAAACCTTTCCGGTGGCCTCGAGCTTGCCGTTGATGAACGGCAGTTGCCCGGAGGTGTAGACGTGGTTGCCGGAAATCACGGCCGGAACATACGCCGCGACCGGAGCCGCGACGTCGGGGAGCGTCAGGCCCAGCTCCGCGAGGCGCTGTTCGACGGCGGACGACGCGCCCGCGCCGGCCGTGGGGCTCGCTGCCCCGGCCGTGTTTTCGGAGATGTTTTCCGCGCCCGCCGGCGTGGCCGGAACGGCTTCTGAGGGGGTGCTCATGGCTACTGCTTCTCCCGCTTCAGGTAGGCAACCAGGCCGTTTCCATCGGGTCCCGGAACAACCTGGACGAGCTCCCAGCCGTCGTCACCCCACTGGTCCAGGATCTGCTTTGTGGCGTGAATAATGAGCGGAATCGTGGCGTACTCCCATTTGGTCATGACATAAAGCCTAGTCGTTGCCGGTAAAGTGGAAAACATGGCGACTGGCAAGAACCCTTTATTCGACACGGCCACCACCCTCGGAAAGATCTTTCTTTTCCTGGGCGTGAGCGCTATTTGCGGCGTCCTGGTGGCGGGCCTCCTGGTCCCCGCGGCAGCCGTCTCGGGCAGCGCGGCGAGCGGTTCGATCCAGTTTTTTGACACGCTCCCCGCTGAGCTGAAGGTCGATCCGCCGAGCCAGTCGACCACGATCCTGGCGTCCGACGGCAGCCCGATCGCGAACCTCTACGCGGAAAACCGCACCCGTGTTTCGCTGGACCAGATGTCACCGCACATCAAGGACGCGATCATCGCCATCGAGGACAGCCGCTTCTACGAGCACGGCGGGGTGGACACCACCGGCATCCTGCGCGCCCTCGTGAGCACCGCCCGCGGCAACAAGCAGGGCGCGTCCACGATCACGCAGCAGTACGTCAACAACGTCATCAACTCCTCGCTCGAGGCCGAAGGCAAGGGCGACGAGGTCCTGCTCAACGGCGTCAACAAGGGCGTCGGGGACAAGCTCCGTGAAATGAAGCTGGCCATCGCGCTGGAGAAGAAGTTCACCAAGGAGCAGATCCTCGAGGGCTACCTGAACATCGTGTTCTTCAACCGCGACGCCTACGGCATCGAAGCCGCGTCCAAGTTCTTCTTCAGCAGCACGGCCAAGGACCTGACCCTGCCCCAGGCGGCCCTGCTGGCCGGCGTCGTGAACAGCCCCTCCTACTACGACCCGATCACCAATCCGGAGAATGCCAAGGTCCGTCGCGACCTCGTGCTCCACGCGATGCTGACGCAGGGCAAGATCAAGCAGGCCGACTACGATGCCGCGGTGGCGACGCCGGTGCAGACCAAGGTCACCCAGCCCCGCCAGGGCTGTGCGTATTCGCAGACGGCGCCGTACTTCTGCGACTACGTGCTCCACCTGCTCCTGAACAATCCGGCGTACGGGGCCGACGCTGCCGAGCGTGAGCGGAAGATCTTCCGCGGCGGCCTGACCATCAAGACCACGCTGGATCCGAAGGCCCAGGCCGTGGCCCAGGCCCAGGTGGACGGGTCGGCCGGCGCGAACCCGGACAAGTGGGGGGCCTCGCTGGTGTCCGTGCAGCCGGGCTCGGGCAAGATCGTCTCCATGGCCCAGAACACCGTCTGGTTCCCGGCCGACGGCAAGTTCGACGCGGAACAGAACTTCAACGTGGACGTGCAGGACGCCAAGGGCAATGACCTCAACGGCCTCGGCGGCTTCCAGCCCGGCTCCACAATGAAGCCGTTCACCTTCGCGGAGTGGCTCAATGAGGGCAAGTCGATGAGCACCCAGCTCAACGGCGCCGTGCGGCGATATCCACAGAATTTCCCTTGGAAGAACACCTGCCCGGCACCGACCACCGGCTGGTATGACGCGTCCAACGGAAGCTACGACCTACAGAACGCCGACGAGACCCACTACAAGTACATGTCCGTCCTTGACGGCCTGGCGAACTCCATCAACACCATCACGTTCGCCTCCGCCGCGCAGGTCGACCTCTGCGGGATCCAGAAGGTCGTGGACGCAGTGGGCATCCACGGCGGGCTGCCGAGCGGGGACAACCCCAACCCCCCGGTGCCGATGACCACCCTCGGCAACCTCATCGGGTCCACCCAGACGGCGCCGCTGACCATGGCCAGCGCATTCGCCACCTTCGCCAACAACGGCAAGTATTGTGAACCAATGGCCATCGAGTCGGTAACAGACGCGACCGGCGCCCAGCTGCCGGCCCAATCACCGAACTGCAGGGACGCGATCAAGCCCGAGGTGGCCCACGGCGTCGCGTACGCTATGCAGGAAGTGCTCAACCGCGGCTCGGGCTCGCTCATTGTGCCCCGGATTTCGACCCGGACCACTTTCCCCATTGCGGCGAAGACGGGCACCAACGACAACAACAGCTCTACCTGGGTGGCGGGCTACACCAGCGGCCTCGCGACGGCCACGTGGTTTGGCGATCCCCTGGGCGACCAGAAGCGTGCCGGGCAGAATGTCACGATCAACGGCAACTTCTACAAGGGCATCGACGGTTACATGATCGCCGGGCCGCAGTTCTCGAACTACATGGCCCAGGTGGCACCGGCCTACGGCACCGATCCGTTCCCGGCCCCGCCGTCGGACATGCTGTACTCCCCGGCCCCGGTCCCGGACCCGGTAACGGTGCCGCGGCCCTTCATTCCGACCGGCAAAAGCACCGAACCGGCCACGCAACCGTCCGCCGACCCGACACCGGCACCCACGAAGTCTTCCGGCAAGAAGTAGCCGATGACTCTGGGCAATGATCTGGCGAGCCGCGTTCGAAGCATCGGACGCGGCTTTGCCGTGACCGCCGCGATCGGGACGGCGGCGGGGGCGGCCGCTACCGGCTACGGGCTATGGGAGAAGAACCAGTTCGTAATCAGGGAGGAAACCCTCCCCATCCTGCCGGCCGGGTTCGGCCCGTTCCGGATACTGCACCTGTCCGATATCCACTTCGTTCCGGGCCAGCACCGGAAGGCGCAGTGGCTTTCCTCCCTGGCGCAGTTGCAGCCGGACCTCGTGGTGAACACGGGCGACAACCTCAGCCATGCCAAGGGCGTGGACCCCCTCGTAGCGGCTCTGCGACCCCTGCTGGAATTTCCCGGCGTGTTCGTCCCCGGCTCGAACGACTACTTCGGCCCGAGCCTGAAGAACCCGGCGTCATATTTGCTCGGGCCCTCGGGCGAGCGCAAGCACCCGGAAAGGCTCGACTGGCCCCGGCTGCGTTCCGAGTTCGGCATGTCCGGCTGGGTGGACCTGACCAACCGCTGCCAGTCGCTCGTGCTCAAGGGCATGCGCTTCGACTTCTCCGGCGTCGACGATCCGCACCTGCGCCTCGAACGGTACGCTGGCTGGCCACGCGGGACCAAGGGCAGGGACGCCGACCCGCACCTGCGCATCGCCGTCGCGCACGCACCCTACCAGCGCGTCCTCGACCACTTCACCGAAGCCGGCGCCCACCTCCTCCTGGCCGGCCATACCCACGGCGGCCAGATCTGCGTCCCGGGCTACGGGGCCCTGGTCACCAACTGCGACCTGCCCACCTGGCGGGCCCGGGGGCTGCACACCTGGGAGAGCAACGGGAGGACGACGCCGGTGAACGTCTCGGGCGGCATCGGCACTTCCCGCTTCGCCCCTGTCCGCATTGCCTGCCGGCCCGAAGCCGTTCTGCTGACGCTGACCTCCCGCGCCTAGGCCTGGCCGCGGCCAGTCCTGCCCGCCCTCCGGCCTGACCGGTGGACATGCCCTCCCCTCGCGCCCGAGCCCACGGGACATGCCCTCCCCTGGTCGCGGGCACTGGGCATAGGCCCACAATGCCCACCCGCCGCGGCCACCACTGGACATGTACCACCGGGCCCGGCACCAACACTGGACATGTCCCACCGGGCCCGGCACCACCACTGGACATGTCCCGCGGCCACCCGCCGCCCGCACCTATTGCGGATCGCAATGACTGGGCGAGATGCTGGGAGCGCTGAACAACGTGTGAATCCCGTCACCCGATGGCCTAGGGTAGTTGCTACAGGAAACTACATTCAACGGTGCGATCTATGCACGGGCGTCTTAAGAAGCAGGCATGGCCAAGCAGAGCTCATTCTTCACCTCCATCAGCCGTCTCTACCCGCACGTCAGGCCAATCCTGCCCCGGCTGGTCATGGGCCTGCTCTGCGCACTGCTGGCCAGCGTCATGGCACTGGCCATCCCGCAGGTGCTGCGAGTGCTGGTCAACGAGTCCCTGACCCCCGGCGGCAGCGCCGAGGCCGTCTGGACCGCCTCGCTCCTCATCCTGGTCCTGGGCATCGCCGAGGCGGGCCTCGTGGCCCTGCGCCGGCAGTTCGTCATCAATCCCGCCACCACCGTCGAGACCCGGATGCGGGTCTCGCTCTACGGGCATCTGCAGGACCTCACGGTTTCCTTCCATGACCGCTGGGGCTCCGGTCAGCTGCTGTCCCGGGCCATGACGGACCTGAACTTCCTGCGCCGCTGGATGGCCTTCGGCGCCATCATGCTGGTGGTCACGACGCTCACCGTGGTGATCGGCGTCGCGGTGATGTTTGCCATGAGCTGGCAGCTGGCCCTGATCTTCCTGGCCGCCGCCGTGCCGATCATGATCTACGGATTCCGCTTCCGCACCCGGTTCAGCAAGGTGGCCCGGCGAAGCCAGGACCAGGCCGGGGACCTCGCCACCACGGTCGAGGAATCCGTGCACGGCATCCGCGTCCTGAAGGCCTTCGGCCGCAGCCGGGAGGCGCTGGAGAACTTCAACGAACAGGCCGAGGAACTCCGGCAGACCGAGATCGCCAAGGCCAAGCACCTGGCCACGTTCAGCCTGGTGGTGACGCTCCTGCCCGAACTCGCGCTCGGGGCCGGCCTCGTCGTCGGCATCCTGCTGGCCTCCACGGACCAGCTCTCCATCGGGTCCCTCGTGGCCTTCTTCGCCACCGCCGCCGTGGTTGCCGCGCCGGTCGAGTTCTGCGGCATGCTGCTGGCGATGGCTCTGACCGCGAAGTCCACGGTGGACCGGCACTTCGAGGTCATGGACGCGCAGAACACGATCACCAGCCCGGACCAGCCCCGCCGCCCGGCCGGCCTCAAGGGTGCCCTCAGCTTCCGCAATGCCTCGTTCGCGTTCGAGGACGCCCCGGACAAGCCGATCCTCAAGGACATCACCCTGGACATCCGCCCCGGCGAAACCATGGCCCTCGTGGGCATCACGGGCGGCGGCAAGAGCGCCCTGCTCCAGCTGGTCCCCCGCCTCTATGACGTCACCGGCGGTGCCATCACCATCGACGGGGTGGACCTGCGCGAGTTCGCGGTGGAGGACCTGCGCACCGTGGTTTCCGTGGCGTTTGAGGACACCACGCTGTTCTCCAGCTCCGTCCGGGACAACGTCCTGCTCGGCGCGCCCGACGCCGGATCGGCGGAGGGCCGCGACGCGGCCCTGGAGGAAGCCCTCGACGTCGCCCAGGCCCACTTCGCCTATTCCCTGCCTGACGGGGTGGATACCCTGATCGGCGAGGAGGGCCTCAGCCTTTCCGGCGGCCAGCGCCAGCGCATCGCCCTGGCCCGGGCCATCGCCGCGAAACCGGCCGTGCTGGTCCTGGACGACCCGCTCTCGGCGCTGGATGTGAACACCGAGGTCCTCGTCGAGGCCCGGCTGCGCAAGGTCCTCGCGGACACCACAACGCTGATCGTGGCCCACCGGCCTTCCACGGTGGCGCTGGCCGACCGGGTGGCCCTGCTCGAGGACGGCCGGATCGCCGCCGTCGGAACCCATGCGGAACTGCTCGCCAGGAACAGCCATTACCGCTACGTGATCGCCAGCCTGGACCCGGAACCGCGGGACCTGGATTCAGAATTGTCCGCCCTCGAGGACCAGTCCGAGGAGATTTCCCGATGAGCAGCGCAACGTTCGGCACCGCCAATGAGGACAACGCGCACCTCAGCAGGAACGAAAGCAAGGCCGTCCGGCGGCGCTCCCTGACCCTCCTGGGCTCCCTGATCCGCCCCGTCCGGGCCCGGTTCTGGCTGACGATCGGCGCCGTCGTCCTGTCCCAGGCCGCCCGCGTGGCCGGGCCGGCGCTGATCGCCTTCGGCATCGACCACGCCCTGCCCGCCGTGCGCGCCGGCGACAACCTTCCCCTCGTGCTGACCGGGGCCGCCTACCTTGCCGCGGCCGCCGTGGCGGCCGGCCTGACCGCCCTGTACGTGACCTCCACGGCGCGGCTCAGCCAGGCGATGCTGCTGGACCTCCGCGTCCGGGTTTTCCGGCACACGCAGCGGCTGAGCCTGGAATTCCACGAGAAATACACCTCGGGGCGCATCATCGCCCGACAAACCTCGGACCTGGAGGCCCTGCGCGAACTCCTGGATTCCGGCGTGAGCTCGCTGGCCTCGGGAATGCTGTTCATGGCGTTTACCGCCGTGACGGTGTTCGCCCTGGACTGGCGCAGCGGCGTGCTGGTGCTGGCCGCCGGCGTGCCGATGTATTTCCTGGCCCGCTGGTACCAGAAGCACTCCCAGATCGCCTTCCGCGAATCCCGGGTGGTCTCGGCCCGGCTGATCGTGCACTTCGTGGAGACCATGACCGGAATCCGCGCCGTGAAGGCCTTCCGGAAGGAACGCGAGAATGCCGCGGGCTACTCCGAACTGTCGGAGGACTACCGGCGCGCGACCGTCCGCTCCATCAACCTCAACGGCATCTTCCAGCCGGGGCTGGTGCTGATCGGGAATGTGTGCGTGGCCCTCGTGCTGCTCACCGGCGGCTTCCGGGTCCTCAGCGGCGACCTGGAGGTCGGCGTGCTCCTGGCCCTGATCCTGTCCGCCAAGCGCTTCTTCCAGCCGGTGGACCAGATGGCCATGTTTTACAACTCCTTCCAAAGCGCCCAGGCCGCCCTGGAAAAGGTCTCGGGCCTGCTCGAGGAGGTCCCCACCGTGCGGCCGCCGAAAACACCCGCGGCCCTGCACGACGCGCGGGGCAGCATCGATTTCAACGGCGTCGAATTCCGCTACGGCGACGGCCCGGTGGTCATCCCGCAACTGGACCTGCACATCCCCGCCGGGCAGACGGTCGCGCTGGTCGGGCAGACCGGCGCCGGCAAATCCACCCTCGCGAAGCTGATTGCCCGCTTCTACGACGTCTCCGCCGGGTCCCTGACCCTCGACGGCGTGGACCTGCGCCAGCTCAGCACCGAGGACCTGCGCCGGAACGTCGTCATGGTCACCCAGGAGGCCTTCCTGTTCAGCGGCTCCGTGGCGGACAACATCGCCCTGGGCCGGCCCGAAGCCTCGCGAGCGGAGATCGAAGACGCGGCCCGGGCAGTGGGGGCGCACGCCTTCATCATGGAACTGCCGGACGGCTACGACACCGACGTCAACAAGCGCGGCGGCCGCGTCTCCGCCGGGCAGCGCCAGCTAATCAGCTTCGCCCGCGCGTTCCTGGCCCGCCCGGCCGTGCTGATCCTGGACGAGGCAACTTCCTCGCTGGACATCCCGTCGGAGCGCATGGTCCAGCAGGGCCTCGCGGGGCTTCTGCGCGGGACGCGGGAGGGCGGCACCCGGGAGGCCGGCCAGCGGCAGTCCGGTGGACAGACGGGCGGCCGACAGCCCGTTGCAGACCCGGCCCCCCGCCGGGACCCGGTCCCCGGCGCCGGGCGGACAGCGCTGATCATTGCCCACCGGCTCTCCACCGTGGAGACGGCAGACCGGGTGCTGGTGGTCCACGACGGACGCGTCGTGGAGGACGGCACCCCGGAGCAGCTGATCGGCGACGGCGGCGCCTTCGCCCGGCTCCACGGCGCCTGGAAAGACTCGCTGGTCTGAACAGCGCCTGCCGAGACCGGGCGGCGTCCGGGCCGGAACGACGGCGGGACACGTCCCTGCCGACGCCCGATTTCACATCCGGGGCCATGATCGGATACTCTTGTGAAGTTGCTTTTGAAGCAACGGATCGGGATGTGGCGCAGCTTGGTAGCGCGCGTCGTTCGGGACGACGAGGTCGCAGGTTCAAATCCTGTCATCCCGACCAAACACAAAGAGGGCCCTCCACACGGAGGGTCCTCTTTTGTATGTCCGACTGTAGGTCCGGCTGTAGGTTCGGCGCGATTTCATGACCCCGGCACCGGACATCGGCCCGGCCCAGCGCCCTGCCCCCGCCTCCGGACACAACGCAGCCCCGGGAGGGAATCTCCCGGGGCTGTGCCGGATATCCGTGCCACAGGCAGCCGGCCGCTGCTGCGCCGGGCCTGTCACATCGGGCTTGTTACATCGGGTCGGGCCAGTTGCCGACATTCAGCGAGTGGGTCATGGGGTCGGGCCAGTTGCCCACCGCCTGGGCGGTGCGCATGGGGTCGGGCCAGTTGCCGACTGCGGCAACGTCTGAGACATCGGTAAGTGAAGCAGCGGACAGCACGGCCGGAGCCGCGGCGGAGAATGCCAGTGCGCCCGCCAAAACGGCGCCGGCTGCAATCTTCTTCAACATAAGTTTCCTCAATATGGGTTGGGGTTCCTTAACCAAGTCAGCACTACCCTTGTTGACACACATTGTAAAATGGTTTCTACAGAGACTGTCAAGCATTTAGTACAAAGAATGTCCGGAATTAGGAGGTATCCGTGGGGAACGGATTTGGGGAGAAGCTCCGCGCGGAACGGCTCGAACGGGGCCTGACGCAGGCGGAGTTGGGCCGTGACCTGTACTCCCCCAGCTACATTTCTCTGCTGGAAACCGGACGCCGCGAGCCGACCGCCGATGTCATCGAGGAGCTTGCCCGCCGGCTTGAACTGGCCCCCAAGGCGCTCGAGGCCTGGAGCCAGCCGGTGTCCGTCAGCGACGCCGAATACGTGCTCGCGGGACTATATGCCCGGCAGGCCTGGGACCTCCGGGACTACCCCGTGGCCGCCACCCACGCCGCCGCCGCCGCCAAGATCGCCCTGGAGGCCAAGAACACCAGCGCGTGGTGGAACATGACCTATATGCAGGCCGAGTGCCTGATCAAGCAGGGACTCTGGCAGGAGTGCAAGGACGTGGTCCAGAATCTCCTGGAGCACCCGATGGCCGCGGAGTCGGCCGGGCTCGGCGTCCGGGCCCAGCAGATGCTCGCCGCAGCCTCGCAGGGCCAGGGGCAGCTGACCGCCGCCGTCGAGCATGCGCAGGAAGCGGTGCGGCTCTGCGCACAGCTGCCCAAGGGCTCCACCATGATCATCGGAGCCCTCCGCGCCCTGATTGGTGCCCTGGCCGAGAGCGGCCGGCTCGATGAGGCGTGGGAGTACTGCCAGGCCATGAACGACCAGATGGACGACCACTCGATGTCCCAGCTCGCCGGCGAGGTGGCCTGGGTGATCGGCAACGTGGCCTTTATGCGCCACGACTACCCCGAGGGGATCAAGTACCACGAGCGGGCCGGCCGGCTGCTCTCCCCGGCCAACGACATCGACCTGTGGGCCCGGTTCAACAAGGCCTCCGCCGCCGTCCGCCTGTCCTCGGGAATCGTCGAACCCGAGACGCTCTCATCGATCGAGCGCGCCGAACTGGCCCTGTCGATTGTCGGCGGCAACAAGACCGACCAGCTGGAGGTCGCCTTCATCCGGGCGCGCTGGCTCTACCTCACGGGCGACATCGTGGCCGCCGTCCAGAAGCTGCGCGAGATCCATGCCGAGCGGGAGGCTCTGGCCCGGCACACGGCCGGCGAGGTCTCCCTGCTGCTGGGGAAGGCGCTCAAGGCTGCCGGGGAGGCCGCGGAGGCGCTGGTGTACCTCGAGGAAGCCCAGAAGGAGTTCAGCGCGGCGGGCGCCTCGGACCGGGTCCAGCAGGCGCTGGACGCCGTGCTCGAGATCAAGCTCGCCCAGCGCCGGGCCGAGGCCGCTTCCGCGGAAGCCTAGCCCCGGCCTTGCCAGGCGAACGTCCGGGCTAGGCGAACGGCCCGGCTAGGCGAACGGCCCGGCTAGGCGAACGTCCGGCTAGGCGAACGTCCGGCCGGTGAGCTTCTCGTAGGCCTCCACGTAGCGGCTGCGGGTGCGCGCTACGACGTCGGCCGGAAGGACGGGCGGAGGCGTGTCCGAGGCCTTGTCCCAGCCCGACTCCGGCGAGGTCAGCCAGTCGCGCACATACTGCTTGTCATAGGACGGCTGCGCCTGCCCGGGCTGGTACGTGGCCGCATCCCAAAACCGTGAGGAATCCGGGGTCAGCACTTCGTCGCCCAGGGTGATGACACCGGTCGCCGTGTCGAGGCCGAACTCCACCTTGGTGTCCGCCAGGATGATGCCGCGTCCGCGCGCGATTTCCTCGGCCTTGGTATAGATCTTCAGGGTCAGCCTGCTCAGATCCGCCGCGACGTCCGCACCCACGAGGCCCACGACGGCGTCATAAGTGATGTTCTCGTCGTGCTCGCCCACCTCGGCCTTGGCCGACGGCGTGAAGATCGCCTCCTGCAGCCGTGACCCGTCAACCAGGCCGGCTGGCAGCGGGATGCTGCACACTGTGCCCGACGCGCGGTACTCCGCGAGCCCGGTGCCGGTGAGGTAGCCGCGGGCGATGCATTCGACCGGGAACATGTCCAGCTTTTTGCAGATCATTGCCCGGCCCTCGACGGCGGCGGGGACACCGTCGTCGGCCGTGGAGGCGAGGACGTGGTGGGCGACGTCGAGCTGGTCGAACCACCACAGGCTCAGCTGGGTCAGGATGCGGCCCTTGTCCGGGATCTCGCTGGCCAGGACGTGGTCGAACGCACTGATCCGGTCGCTGGCCACCACCAGGACACAGTCCTGGCCGAAGCGTTCCGCGACGGCCGGATCCGCGGGGACGTAGAGGTCGCGGACCTTGCCGGAGTAGACGTGCCGCCAGCCGGGCAGGTCCTGCGTGGCGGTGTCGAGCCCGCCCTTGGGCACGGTCTCAGGCACGGTCTCAGGCACGGTCTCAGGCAGGGTCTCAGGCATGGTCTCGGGCTGGGTGCCGGGCGTCGGCGCTGCGGATTCGGTCACGTTTATGCCTTCGCTTTCGACGCGGCCGCGGTTCCCGGCCCGGCGACCCGGATCTGGCCGCGGGCGGCCTTGCCGCCGATGTCGGTGCGGAACTGGCTGCCGTCCAGCTGGACGAGCTCGACGCCGTCGTACGCCCGCTCCCGGGCCTCCACGAGGTCCGTGCCCAGCGCCACCACAGCCAGGACGCGGCCGCCGGCGGAGACGACCTTGCCTTCGCCATCGAGCTTGGTACCGGCATGGATCACGTGGACGCCGTCCAGGGCGTCGACCTTCTTCAGGCCCCGGATTCGGTCGCCCGTCCGCGGAGTGTCGGGGTAATTTTCGGCGGCCACGACGACGGCGACGGCCGTGTCCTTGGACCAGCGCAGCGGCTGCACCTTGTCCAGCTCTCCCTTGGCCGCTGCCATGAGCAGCCCGCCGAGGGGCGTCTTAAGCCGGGCGAGGACGGCCTGGGTTTCGGGATCGCCGAACCGGACGTTGAATTCGATGACCCGCGTGCCGCGCGAGGTCAGGGCGAGGCCGACGAAGAGGACGCCGACAAACGAGGTACCGCGGTGCGCCATCTGGTTGACCGTGGGCTGGGCGACGCGGTCGATCACTTCCTGCACGAGGCCTTCGGGGGCCCATTCCAGCGGTGTGTACGCGCCCATGCCGCCGGTGTTGGGGCCCTCGTCGTTGTCGAAGATGCGTTTGAAGTCCTGCGCCGGGGACAGGGCCACGGTGTTGGTGCCGTCGCAAAGGACGAACACGGAGACCTCGGGTCCGTCCAGGAACTCCTCGATCACCACGGTGCCGCCCGCGTCGAAACAGGTCTGGGCATGCGCGAGGGCCTCGTCGCGGTTGGAGGTGACCACGACGCCCTTGCCGGCCGCGAGCCCGTCGTCCTTGACGACGTACGGGGCGCCGAAGGTATCGAGGGCGTCGGCGGCTTCCCCGGCGTTGGAGGCTACGCGGGCCATTGCGGTGGGCACGCCGGCCTCGGCCATGACTTCCTTGGCGAAGGCCTTGGACGCTTCCAGCTGGGCCGCGGCCTTGCTGGGGCCGAAGACCGGGACGCCGGCGGCGCGGACGGCGTCGGACACGCCGGCGGCGAGGGGCGCCTCCGGACCGACCACCACCAGGTCAACGGTGAGCTTGACGGCCAGCGCGGCGACGGCGTCGGGATCGTTCGCGTCGATCGCATATGTGGGGACCAGCGCGCTGATGCCGGCGTTGCCCGGGGCCGCGTGGACCTCGGAAACGTTCGGGTCTGCAAGCAAGGATCGGACAATGGCGTGTTCGCGGCCGCCGGGGCCGATGACAAGTACCTTCACAGTCTCCAAGGGTACGTGGTGCACCCCGCAGGCTCCTAAGCTGTGTCGGCCGCTGGACATGCTCAATTTTCGCCGCGGCGCCTCGCGGGGCGCCGGGCAATCCGCAGCTCAGCGCTCCCGGCGCAGGGCGGCAATCCTGAGTCCGGCAGCCCGGGCACCGGGCAATCCTGAGCTCAGCAGCGCCGGGGACCGGGGCCAACCCGCGGGACATGCCCACGCCCGGCCGCGGCCAGTGGGCACAATGCCATCATGCCCATGCCCGGGTCCCAGGACTGGACATGTCCCGTGGTGCCGAAAATCAGGCCCACGCCCGGGTCCCAAGACTGGACATGTCCCGGGGACCGCGGGACATGTCCACGCCAGGGTCCGGCAGGAGGGCATGCCCACTCGCCGGAGCCAGGCCCGGCGCCGGACAATCCGCGGAGCGGGCGGCTACGAATGGCATGTATGAACAAACCCAGCATGAAGCCCAGCAAACGGTCCCGCGGCGCCACAGCCCTGGCCGCGGTGGCCGGAGTGGCTGCGGCCGCCGTCGTCCTGTCCGTCGCGGAACTGATCGGGGCGTTCTTCACCACACGGGCGACACCCCTGATTGCGCTGGGATCGACGTTCATCGACTTCACGCCGCTGTGGATGAAGAACTTCGCCGTTGAAACGTTCGGCACCAACGACAAGGCCGCATTGTTCGTCGGCATGGCGGTCACGATCCTGCTTTTGGCGTGCGTGCTCGGCATCGTGGCATACCGTAAGTGGGCCCTGGGTGTGGCCGGGGTGGTGCTGATGGGCGCCGTGATCGTCGGCAGCGTGGTGACGCGGGCCAGCGTCAAGCCGATCGATGCCATTCCCTCCCTGATCGGCACCGTCGCCGGGCTGGTTGTGCTGCGGCTCCTGATCACCCGGCTCTGGCGGATGCAGGAATGGCCGGACCGGGCCGCCGATCTCGCCGCGAAGGAACCCGAGCGCCCGGCGACCACGCGGCGCGGGTTCTTCGCCGCCGCCGGCATCACCGCGGCCGCCTCGGCTGTTGCCGCCACCGGCGGACGCCTGCTGAGCGCGGCCCGCAGCAACGTGGCCGCGGCCCGCGAGTCGCTGCAGCTGCCCGCGCCCGCCAAGGCCGCCGCCGCGGTCCCGGCCGGAGTCCAGTCCAAGGCGCCCGGCGTCACGCCGTGGCTGACCCCGAACAAGGACTTCTACCGGATCGACACGGCGCTGAGTGTGCCGGAGATCAACGTCCAGGACTGGGAGCTGCGCATCCACGGCCTTGTGGAACAGGAGGTCCGGCTCACTTTCCAGGATCTGCTCGACGCCCAGCTCATCGAATCCCATGTGTCCCTGACCTGTGTGTCCAACCCGGTCGGTGGCAACCTGGCCGGCAACGCCAAATGGCTGGGCATGCCCATCCGCGACGCCCTGAAGCTGGCCCGCCCCACACAGGGCGCGGACATGGTGCTCTCCACCTCGGCTGACGGCTTCAGCGCCTCCACGCCCCTGGAGGTCCTCCAGGACGACCGCGACGCGATGCTGGCGATCGGCATGAACGGCGAGGCGCTCCCGCTCGAGCACGGCTACCCGGTGCGGATGGTGGTTCCCGGCCTGTACGGCTTCGTCTCCGCGACCAAGTGGGTGGTGGACCTGGAGGTGACCCGGTTCGCGGACAGCAAGGCGTACTGGACCCAGCGCGGCTGGTCCGAACGCGGCCCGATCAAGACCATGGCGCGGGTCGAGGTGCCCAAGTCCTTCGCCAAGGTCCCCGCCGGCAAGATCGCCATCGGCGGCACCGCGTGGGCCCAGACCCGCGGGATCACCAAGGTCGAGGTGCAGATCGACAGCGAGCCCTGGACCGAGGCGGTACTCTCCGACGAGGCCTCCCTCATCACGTGGCGGCAGTGGTCCCTGGACTGGGATGCCACGCCGGGCCCGCACTACATCAAGGTGCGCGCCACGGACGGCAAGGGCGAGGTCCAGACGGACAAGCGGGCGGATCCGGTCCCGGACGGCGCCTCCGGCTGGCAGTCGGTGATGGTGACCGTGGAATAACCGGGGTATCAGCACCGGGCACCATAGACTTGCAGCATGGCTTTGAACCCGCATGCAACCTTCACAGTCGACTCCGCCGTCGAACTGGCAGTCATCGAACGCAGCGGCTTCGTGGAGTCCCGCCACATCGGCTCGGCCGTGGTGCTGGCCGCGGACGGGACGGTAGTGATCGAGCTCGGCGATGTGAACGCCCCGATCTTTGCCCGGTCCACGCTCAAACCGTTGCAGGCCCTGGCCTCGATGCAGTCCGGCGTGCCCCTGCGCGGCGCCCAGGTGGCCATCGCGTGCGGCAGCCACGTCGGATCCCTGGACCACATGGACGTGGTCGAAGGCATGCTCAAGGCGGCCGGGGCCAAGGAAGACCAGCTGCAGTGCCCGGCCGACTGGCCCCAGGATGAGACCGCCCGGAACTGGCTCGTGCAGACCGAACGGGGCAAGTCCCGGCTGGCCTTCAACTGTTCGGGCAAGCACGCCGCGTTCCTTTGGGCGTGCACGGAGAACGGCTGGGACAAGAACAGCTACCTCGAACCCAACCACCCGCTGCAGCAGCGCATCCGCTCCGTGATCGAGGAGTACTGCGGCGAACGCATCACCCACTTGGGCATCGACGGCTGCGGCGCGCCGGTTGCCGCCGTCTCCCTGATCGGCCTGGCCCGGGCCTACTCGAAGCTGGCCAAGGCCCCGGGCGACAAGAACTCGAACGCGCGGGCAGCCACCATTGCCACGTCCATGCTGGACTACCCGTGGGCCGTCCAGGGGCGCGGGCAGGCCAACACGATCGTCATGGACGAACTCGGCATCCTGGCCAAGATTGGCGCCGAGGGCGTCCTGGTCATGGCCACCCGCCAGGGCGTCTCGGTTGCCATCAAGATGCTCGACGGCAACATCCGGGCCACCACGCTGGTCGGGCTGACGCTCCTCGCAGCCTCAGGCGCCGTCGAAATCCCTGAAGTGTCCAGCGTCCTGGACAAAGTGGTGGACCCGGTACTGGGCGGGGGACGCCCGGTGGGCAAGATCCGGCTCGGGCGGGCCGTCGCGGCTCTACTTGACTGACCCGACTGACCGGCACCGCCCGCCAGCGGGGCGCCCCACGGCGGGACAGTCTGAACTTCCGAACGCGCGTCCGGGAGGGAAGGTCGTCACTCCGTGTAGGCCTGGAGTTCGGCGAGTCCGACGTTTTTGGTGGTGCCGGTGACGGTGGTGACTGTCATGCGCAGGCTGGTCGTGGCGCGGGCCGGGAAGGAGACGGTGATCGCTTTGCCCGCGTTGTCCAGGGCTGGCACCGGGACGGTGGTGCCGTCGGAGAAGGTCAGGGTGCCGCCGGTGATCTGGTCACCGGGATTGGGTCGGTCGTAGAGCACGACCCGGTTCAGGGTGACGGCGGTCCGGAAGGCGAGGTGGAGATAGCTTCCAGCCCTACCGCCGACCGTGGCCCATTCCCGGGTCGGGGCCGTGGGGTAGCCGGCGGTGACGCCGTCAACGGCTTTCGGGGCGGTCTGGCCCGACGTCGCGTTCTGGGTGCTGGCTGTGACTGTGGCGTAGGCCGCGACGTTGGTGCTGGTGTAGGCCTGGAGTTCGGCGAGTCCGACGTTTCTGGTGGTGCCGCTGACGGTGGTAACGGTCAGCCGCAGGCTGGTGGTGGGGCGGGCGGGGAAGCTAACGGCGGTTGCCTTGCCCGCGTTGTCCAGGGCTGGCACCGGGACGGTCGTGCCGTCGGAGAAGGTCAGAGTGCCGCCGGTGATCTGGTCACCGGGGTTGGGCCGGTCGTAGAGCACGACCTTGCTGAGGTTCACGGCGGAGGGGAAGGCGAAGTGGAGATAGCTTCCAGCCCTGCCACCGACCGTGGCCCATTCCCGGGTTGGGGCCGTGGGATAGCCGGCGGCGACGCCGTCGTTGGCCTTCATGGCGGTCTGGCCGCTGGTGGCGTTCTGGGAACTGGCGGTGACCGTCGCCGGTGCCGCGACGTTGGTGCCGGTGACGGTGGTGCCGGCCTCGGTGACGGCCGTGGCGGCGGCGTTGGTGCCGCTCGCCGGCGGTGAGGTAGGCACAGGAACGGTGTATGACCGGGAGAATCGGGCGCCCATCGCCCAGGTAGAACAAACTTCGGCCGTATTGCACGTCCTGTAGTCGTATTGGGCGTAGGTCAGGAAGGCGTTGGTCTTGGTCGTCAGATCGGGTTCGAACACGTTGGACGGACGTTGGGTGATGCCGTATCCCTGGTAGCCGGTGATCGTGTGAGTCAGTTTGTACTGCTGCTGTGCGGCCAGCACCAGGTAGGCGACGGTGTGGTGGTCGCTGTGGTCGCCGTCTCCGTAGCTGCCGGCGAAGTCCAGCGTGGCGATCTGGTCCGGCTGGTAACTGTTCATCAACGCCAGCAAGGTGCCTTGAAGCGTCGAGAGAGTGTAAGAGGAGGAGGCGTCCACCGTGGTCATGGTGCTGATTACACCGCCGTACAATTTCTGGAGGCTCTGGTATCCGCTATTTGATGCACCTGCCCCAGTTGGGAATCCGTCAGGCAACCGCATGAATGCCAGCGAAATGTTCGTCGCACCGTCGAGCGTCGCCACCGGAATCGGGTGGCCGTCAATTCCGGCATCCGTCGTCGTCCAGGTGTTGGCGACGCCGGCGAGCTCGGCGTAGGCAGCCTTTACTCCACTCTCTCGCGATGTCCAATAGGCGGCGTTTTGATTTGCATCGCCGGCGGTGACGTAGACGGTGCGCACGCACAGTCCTCCACGGATCATGGAGATGAGCGCGAGGCTCTGGAACAGCAGGTCGTCGTCCTGGTGGGCGACGATGTTCATTGCAGTTCCGGCCGGGCACCCGGGGGCCGCGGAGGCGCGGGGGGCGGTCGCCATGCAGCCCGCAAGCGCAACGACTACCGCGGACGCAAGCACGGCGAAGGACCATCTACGAAACCGGGGAAAAAACATCTGGCTCATCCTTTGGTCATTTTGACGGCTGCTCCTGGTGACCGCCCGCCGGCTCGTGAAGGAGACCTAACTGTCGAGGATCGTGAGCCCGCGGCACGTCACACCACGAAATCGGCTACCCGATCGGGACGGCGCAGCACACCACTTCTTGAAGCGGCTGTTTGCCTTCTCGGTCACGACCACCGGCAAGGGTTCCTGGAGGGGAACCCGCAAAGTAAAACTACATCCGTTTTACTTAATATTCAAGCTACATGGTTTTCGATGTATCCCTGGTGCGGGCGGCGGCCGCCGGGACCGCCGAGCTCTCGCTGAAAAGGGTTGGGAGTAAGGTGGATCCCGATGCGGCCGGACAAGGGCTTGCCGCTGACGGTTTTGATCGGCTGGGAGGCAAGTTAGTGGTGGTTCCGCGACGTCGCATCGCCCTCGATGAGGGCCGCGCAGCCCTCACCGCGTGGCAGGCAGCCAACGCTCCTATGCCGGACGCCGCGCATCCCGCCAGCCGCACAGCTGCCGGCACTCCAGTCCCCCGCAACACGGTTGCGATGGCCGTGCGCTACTCTCTGGAGGAGGTCACCGCCCGGGCACCCGGAAATTCTGTGGAGGTGCGCGTCCCGCCGTTCGGGGTCACGCAGTGTGTGGAGGGCCCGCGCCATACCCGCGGCACTCCCCCGAACGTCATTGAGTGCGACGCCGCCACGTGGCTGGCGATGGTCAGCGGGCAGTTGAGCTGGGCGGACGCCGTCGCCGCCGGCCGGGTAGCCGCCTCCGGGCTGCGCGCCGACCTGTCCGGATTGCTTCCGCTCTAAGCGGGCTGCGCCTGGCTACCCGCGCCCGATGAACGGCATGCCCGCGGCCGTGACCACGAGGGAACCCACGTTGGCCGACGCCGGCATCCCGGCCATCAGCAGCACGGCCCGGGCGGCGTCCTGCACCGCAAATGTCGGCTCGGCCCGCAGGCTGCCGTCCGCCTGAGTTGCCCCGGAGCCGACGCCGATCTCCTCCATGAGATCCGTGGCCGCATTGCCGATGTCGATTTGTCCGCAGGTGATGCCGAACCCGCGACCGTCCAGGTCAATGCTCTTGGTCAGCCCCGTGATCGCGTGCTTAGTCACCGTATAGGCCACCGTCCGCGGCCGGGGCGAATGCGCCGCGATCGAACCGTTGTTGATAATTCTTCCGCCCTGGGGCGACTGCGCCTTCATGGCCCGGACGGCGGCAGCGGCGCAGAGGAGGGACCCTGTGAGGTTCACGGCGAGGGTCGCGTCCCAGTCCTCCACGGTGATCTCGTCCACCGATGCGGCGGGGCCAAACACGCCGGCGTTGTTGAAGAGCACGTCCACGCGTTCCCACTGCCCCAGCGCGGCGGCGAAAAGCCGTTCGACGTCGGCGGGGACGGTGACATCGCACGGGACCGCGAGTGCCTGGCGGTGGCCGGCCGCGGTCTCGCGGAGCGTTTCTTCCCGCCGCCCCGCCAGGACCACCCGGTATCCCTCGGCCAGCATGAGCCTGGCCACTGCGCGGCCGATGCCGGAACCGGCTCCGGTGACGACGGCGACCCTTCCGGGGGTGTGGTGCTGGCTCATGAGGTCCTCCTCGAAGGTTAGGCGCTGCCCGGCCAGCGTACCGCCGAGACGGCACTTCACGGCAGTGTTTCGCGCCCGGACTGCCGCGAACTGTGTTGTCGGCGGCGGCGGGAGAGCGGCTGAAGGCGCTTCAGCCCGGCTGCGGGGCGGACGGCCGAGCGGCGGCCGCCTAGCGGGAGTCGTCCCCGCGGTCCCGGGCCTGCCGGCCCGTGCGGTAGCCGGACCAGAACGCCAGCAGGAGCAACCCGATGCTGATCAGCGCGACCCCTGCCCAGATCCACGGGCCCATGATCATGAGCCCCTGCAGCACGACGGGCCCCGTGGCCAGCGGAGCATACGCGACCCAGCCAAAGTCCTCCTGCGTCACCGGCCGGGCAAGAAGGGCCAGCCCGGCGAGCAGCATGGCCGCGGCAGTGAGCGGCACCGCCACACGGCCCAGCAGATTCTTCCGGGCACGGCCGGAGTTCCGATTCCCCCGCTGCTCCATGGCCATACTGTAACCGTTCGGCGCGGCGAACCGGCTGGAAAAACGGCCTACTCGATGATCAGGTCAGGTACGGGCCTGCGCCCTCTTGCCCGCCAGCGAGCCCCCCAGGGTGGAGTTTGAGCGCCCGGCACCGCCGCGCCGCCCCCTGATCACCCGGGCGGACGATCCGGGCACGGCGGCCCGGCCATCGGCGCTGCGGTCCCTGATCAGGCCGGTTCCGGCGATTTCCCTTGCCTGGGCGACGCCGGCAACGGCGGCTTTCTTGGTGGGAAACGTCACTGAGACTGCCATCAGTTGCCCTGCCCCGTCCATCATGCGAATGCGGTAGCCGCCTTCGGGCGCGTCCACGAGCTCAAAATATCCCGCCATTTGCAACACTCCTATGTTCCCTCGTATCCCCCGCCGGGATATTAGTAAGTGTACTTATTTTACGGTGCGGGGAAAGTGCTGAAGGTCCCGCCCTTCGTCCGCCGGCGGTCGCGGCGGCGGGGCCGCGGGGGCGGGGCGGGGCGGGGCCGCGGGTCACGGAAGCGGGGTGTCGCTGCGGCGGACGCCGTCTTCATGCAGTTCCAGCGCGCTCATGACGAGGGCGAAGTGGCTGAAGGCCTGCGGCGTGTTGCCCAGCTGCCGGCCGGTGTCGACGCCCCACTCCTCGCTGAGGAGCCCGACGTCGTTGCGCAGCGCCAGCAGGCGCTCGAACAGCTCCCGGGCCTCGTGGCGCCGGCCAGCCCCGATCAGGGCCTCGACGAGCCAGAAGGAGCATGCCAGGAACACCCCCTCCTCGCCGGGCAGCCCGTCATCGCTCTGTGCCGGCAGGTAGCGGCGCAGGAAGCCGTCGTGCGTCAACTCGCGCTGGACCGCGTCGATGGTGCCGATGATGCGCGGATCATCCGGCGGGAGGAACCCCACCCGGGGCAGCAGCAGGAGGCTTGCATCCAGCTCCGGCCGCCCGTAGGACTGCACGAACGTGTTGCGGTCGGCGTCGAACCCGTTGGCCATGACTTCGGCGTGGATGGCGTCACGCAGCTCCTCCCAACGGTCCGCCGGGCCGGTCAGGCCGAAGTCGCGGACGCCTTTGACCATGCGGTCCGCCGCCACCCAGGCCATCACCTTGGAGTGCGTGAAATGGCGTTGCGGGCCGCGCATTTCCCACAGCCCGTTGTCCGGCTGGCGCCAGGCCGTCTCCAGGTGTTCCATGAGGGCCACCTGGACGTCCCAGGCGTCGTCGGTGTGTTTGAGCAGGGAGTTCCGGGTCAGGGACAGGCAATCGAGGACCTCGCCCCAGACGTCGAGCTGCAGCTGGCCGGCCGCACCGTTACCGGTCCGCACCGGAGCGGAGTTTTCGTAGCCCTTCAGCCACGGCAGTTCGAGCTCCGGCATCCGGCGTTCGCCGTGGAGCCCGTACATGATCTGCAGATCCGCCGGGTCCCCGGCGATGGCGCGGAGCAGCCAGTCGCGCCACGCGCCGGCCTCCTCCGTGTAGCCCGCGGCCAGCAGCGCCTGCAGCGTGAGCGTGGCGTCGCGGAGCCAGCAGAAGCGGTAGTCCCAGTTCCGGGTGCCGCCGATCTCCTCCGGCAGCGACGTCGTGACGGCGGCCACGATCCCGCCGGTGGGGGCAAACGTCAGGGCCTTGAGCGTGATCAGCGAGCGCTGGACGGCGTCGCGGTAGCGTCCGGTGACCGTGCACTTCGCCGACCAGCGAAGCCAGAACTCCTCGGTGGAGGCCAGGACCGTTTCCGGGTTCACCGACCGCGGCCGGCGGAGGTGGCTGGGGCTCCAGGTCAGCACGAAGGGCACACGCTCCCCGGCCTTGACCGTGAAGTCGCTGACGGTATGCATCCGCTCACCGCGCAGCGGCGCCTCGGTCACCAGATAGGCGGCATCGGGTCCGGCGACGGCGTGGATCCCGAGCTCGTCGTGGCGGACCCACGGCACAATATGGCCGTAGTCGAACCGGAGCGCCAGTTCGCCGCGCATCCGCACCGTGCCGCGGACACCGACCACGATCCGCACGATATCCGCCACCTCGTCGCGGGGCGGCATGAAGTCAATGATCCTGACCTTGCCCTCGGGCAAATCCCACTCGGTTTCCAGGATCAGCGTGCCCTTCCGGTAGCGGCGGCGCGTGCATTCCCCGCCGCCCGCCGGTGCCAGGAGCCACCGGCCGGCCGCGGGGGAATCGAGGAGGGCGCTGAAACAGGCCGGCGAGTCGAAGCGCGGCAGGCACAGCCAGTCGATGGAGCCTTCGGTGCTGATCAGGGCAGCGGTGTGCAGATCGCCGACCATTGCATAATCCTCGATGCGTACCATGACACTTACAGTGCCACACCGCCGCCCCCGGCACGGCGGAGGGCGCACGGCGGAGGGCACACCGGGTCGGCGCACCGGGCCGGCCGGAAGGACGAGGATTCATCGTCGGGCGGAAGGGGAAGGGGCATGACAGGGCACGTGGCCGCTGTGCGGATCGGCACATCCGGCTGGAGCTATGACCACTGGGACGGAGTCCTCTATCCGCCGGGCCTGCCGGCCCGGGACAGGCTGGCATATTACGCGGCCCGCTTCGACACCGTGGAATTGAACGCCAGCTTCTACCGCTGGCCGAAAGAGGACTCGTTCGCCAGCTGGCGCCGCCGCCTGCCCGACGGTTTCGCCCTCTCCGTCAAGGCGCCCCGCGGCCTGACGCATGCCAAGAAGCTTTACGCCCCCGAGGTCTGGGCGGACCGGATCACCCGGTGCTGGCACGAACTCGGCGACAAGCGGGCCGTGCTGCTCGTCCAGCTGCCCCCGGGTTTGGCGCGCGACGACGCCCGGCTGGACTACTTCCTGTCGGCTCTGCCCGGCTGGATCCGCGTCTGCGTGGAGTTCCGCCACCCCAGCTGGGACGACGACGCCGTATACGACCTGCTGGAACGTCACGGCGCGGCCTACTGCATCATGAGCGGCGCCGGGCTCCCGTGCGTCCTGCGCGCCACCGCGGCGTTCGTCTATATCCGGCTGCACGGCCCCGACCACGACGTCCTGTACGGCGGGTCCTATTCCGATGACGACCTGCGCTGGTGGG
This sequence comes from Arthrobacter sp. P1_D12, assembly GCF_056406175.1. Taxonomy (NCBI): domain Bacteria; kingdom Bacillati; phylum Actinomycetota; class Actinomycetes; order Micrococcales; family Micrococcaceae; genus Arthrobacter; species Arthrobacter sp. P1_D12. Next base: position 80,098 of record NZ_JBFUAR010000021.1, on the reverse strand, counting down.
CGGACCGGATCCGCGAGTGGCAGGCCGGCGGCAAAGACGTCTACGCGTATTTCAACAACGACGGCGGCGGCAACGCCGTCCGCAACGCCGCCAAACTGCGCGGGCTGCTAGGTGAGCCGCCACGCTGGTAATCCGGCGTGGCGGGGGGCCCGGGTCCGGGGACCCCGCCGGCACGGCCGGAGCCCGGCACTGTGGGAGAGTGGAGGCATGGAATTGGCCTCGCAACCAGCGCAGCAGCTGCCCGTGTCCGGCAACAGGGCCTTCCGGCTCGCCCACTGGGTGTCGGACACCGTCAACGGGTTCCGGCTCAAGACGGCCCGGCGCTGGAAGTTCAGCCCGCAGACAGTCGCCTATCAGGGCTACGGCTCGACCGAGTGGGTCAGGGTACTGGGCCGCGTGGTCCTCACCAGCCGGCCGGTGCCCGGCGGCAAGGCGGAGCGGCTGGCCCTGAACGGCAACCAGAACTTCCGCGGCTGGCGGGCGTTCACGAGTGTCCCGGTCCAGTTCACCGAGGTGGAGATCCAGATCGGCGGCGTCACCACCCGCGTGCATGCGGACCGCGGCGGCCTGGTGGACACCCTGGTTCACGTGGCGTTGACCCCGGGCTGGCATACGGCCGTGCTGCGCGCCGAGGGAACGGAACCGGTCGAGGCCAGGATTTTCGTGATCTCGCCGGACACCAGGCTCGGCATCGTCTCGGATATTGACGACACCATCATGGTCACCGCCCTCCCCCGGCCCTTCCTGGCGCTGTGGAACACCTTCGTCCTGAACGAACGGGCCCGGATGGCGACACCCGGCATGGCCGTCCTGCTGGATCGGCTCAAGGTGGAGCACCCGGAGGCGCCGGTGATCTACCTGTCGACGGGGCCGTGGAACGCAGCTCCCACCCTGGCCCGTTTCATTGCCCGGAACCTCTACCCCTCCGGCGCGCTGCTGCTCACGGACTGGGGGCTGACGCACGACCGCTGGTTCCGCAGCGGCCAGGAACACAAACGGCGGAACCTTGAGCTGCTGGCCCAGGAGTTCCCGAACATGCGCTGGCTGCTGTTCGGCGACAACGGCCAGCACGATGAAGAGATTTACTCCGGCTTCGCGCAGAAGCACCCGGACCAGGTGGCCGCGATCGGCATCCGGCAGCTCTCGGCCAGCGAGGCCGTCTTCGCCGGCGGCCACTCCGACACCGGGGACCACTCGGAGTCCTCCGTCCCGTGGTTCTATTCGCCCGACGGCGCCGGGCTCGCCAAGGGCCTGCAGGACCTGGATCTGCTCTAGGTTGTCCCGGTTTGAGGGGCGTCAGCCCGCCGGGTGTGGCTCTCCGACGTCGTCGGTTTCGTCCTGCCCGCCGGCGCCGCCGGGCTGCGCGGCGCTGCCGGGCTCTCCGGCGGACGCCGCGCTTCGGGCCGCAATGACCTCCTGGAGCCAGTAGTAGGAGGCCTTCGGCGTGCGGACCTGGGTATCGAAATCGACGTGCACCAGACCGAACGGCTGTTTGTAGCCGGCGGACCACTCGAAGTTGTCCATGAAGGACCACACATAGTAGCCCCGAAGGTCGATGGCCTCGGCGGCGCCGCCGGGACGTGTCGCTTCCAGGGCCGTGCCGATGTGGTCTGCGAGGTAACGCAGGCGCCGTTCGTCCGGGATTATCCGGCGGTCCGTCCCGGCAGGCTGGACCACGACGTCCTCGAAACTGGCTCCGCCTTCGGTGATGAAGACCGGGGGCAGATCCGGGTAGCGCTCAGCCATCTCGGCCAGGGCGACGGACATGTATTCGGGCTTGACCGGCCAGCCGTAGGCCGTGGTCTCGGTGTCCGGGAACGGTGCGATGTGGAAGGGCGCACCGGGTGTCCCGCTGAGGTCGTCCCCCATGGCCTCCGCCATGCCGGGCGGCACGGCCCCCTCACCCGGACCCGCCCCGACAAGGGTGGGCATGTAGTAGTTCAGGCCATAGAAATCCAGGGGCTGGGAAATCAGCTCCATGTCTTCGCTGGACGGGCTGAAGGACGACGAAAAGAAGGTGGCGGCCCGGATGACATCCGGGTATCTGCCGAGCAGCACCGGATCGGCGTAGAGCCGGTTTTGCGCCACATCCATGAGTCCGGCACTGACCTTGTCCAGCGGGTTCGCGGTGGCCGGGACCATCGGTGAGTGGACGTTGGTGATGCCGATGTCGCCCGGCACCTTGGCGGCACGCAGCGCCTGGAGCGCCAGGCCGTGGCCCAGCAGCTGGTGGTGCACGCTGGGGAGGGCCTTGAGCATGAGGGCCTCTCCGGGCGCGTGCATGCCCAGGGCGTAGCCGTTGGTGGTGACTGTGGCGGGCTCGTTGACAGTCACCCAGCGCCTCACGCGGTCCCCGAAAGCAGCCGCGGCGATGGCGGCGAAGTCCCCCAGCCGGTAGGCCGTGTCACGGTTCATCCAGCCGCCCGCTTCGTCCAGGGGCAATGGGGTGTCCCAGTGATAGAGCGTTGCCATGGGGGAAATGCCGTTGGCGAGCAGCAGGTCGATCAGCCGGTCGTAGAAGTCCAGCCCGGCAGGGTTCGCGGGTCCGCTCCCGCCGGGCTGGATCCTGGACCAGGACAGCGAAAACCGGTACGAGTCGATCCCCAACTCCTTCATCAGAGCCACGTCCTCGGGCATCCGGTGGTAGTGGTCGCAGGAAACGGCCGGGCTCTGGTCCTCCACGATCGACCCCGGCTTCGCGGCGAAGACATCCCATCCGGAAGGGCCGCGGCCATCTTCATCGAGTGCACCCTCGATCTGGAAGGCGGAGGTCGCCACACCCAGGGTGAAGCCGGGAGGAAGAAGGAAAGCCAGACCCTTGGCGGAAGCGTTCATCGACGGGGACCTCTATGTAGTTTCGGTGGTTGGTTGACTGATCTTAGGCTCCCCCGGGGGTGAGCGCCACGACCCTGGCCGTTTGACGGACGCGATGCCAACGGCCACTGTTGATCGGTGCACGTGAAAATTGAACAAGGCGTCAACCGCCGGCCGCCGTCGGCGCCGCCCAGCCCCGGCCGGCAGGCGGCAGCCCTCCTTTGCTTCCTGGCGGTTTCCCATGGGGTGTCCTTCGTAGCGTCGCTGGTCATTATCGGCAACGCCGACGGCTGGTACGCGGCGGCAGAGAAAGCTCCTTGGACTCCGCCGGGCTGGGCCTTCGGAGCGGTCTGGACGGCGCTCTACACGACCATGGCTGTGGCGGCGTGGCTCGTCTGGCGCCGGGGAACAGGACTTCGCTCCGGGCGCGGCCGGGGGGCCATGACCGTCTACGCCATCCTGCTGCTCGTCAACCTCGCCTGGGCGCCCCTGTTCTTCGGCATGTACCCCATGGCCGGCGGGGCCGCGCTCTGGCTGGCCCTGCTGCTCATCGCCGTCCATGCCGTGGCTGCCGCCGTCACGGTGGTCCGGTTCGGCCTGATCAGCCGGGCGGCGGGCCTGCTCATGCTGCCGTACCTCTCCTGGATCGTGTTCTCGCTGAGCCTGAACGCCTATGCCGCCGCCAGCAATTGATCCCAAGTGTTTCCCCGTCACGGCCCGGGTTCCCAGCGGACGGGGAGCACGCGCACAAGGGGATCCCGACGCCGGATGATGCGCACCGGGATGTCGCGGCTGCCTTGGCCTTCATGGTCGTTCCGGTGCTGGAAGGTGTCGTCCTCGACGGCGGGACGCCAGCCGCCGGCGTCGTACTCCGCCCGGCTCCTGGCGTCCCGCAGCACGGCGAAAGCGTGCAGAATGGCGCTGACATCGGCCGGGTCGAGGCCTGCCTGGCCGACGTCGGGATGGTGCCGGCGCATCAGCGCCCGGAAGGCGCGGCCAATCTCCTGCCGGCCCGCCTCCGGCGAGACGTGCAATAGCGCATAGTAGCCTCGGGGATCAGTGTTCCTGCCGGGCATGATCGGCCTCCGTTGCATGCAGCCGGTGCCGGAGCGACGCTGCGGGCGCCGCGCCGGCCCGGGGCTACTTCCCGATCTCCTGCATCTTGTCCTGCGAACGGGTGACTTCAATCTTCCGCGGCTTGGCCGCCTCCGCCACCGGGATGCGGAGCGTCAGGACGCCGTCGGCGTAGTTCGCCTTGACGTTCTCCGTGTCCAGGGTGTCGCCGAGGATCAGCTGGCGGCTGAACACTCCACGGGGACGCTCCGAGACCGTCAGTTCAACGTCGGGCCGCGCCGGGTCGCGCCGTTCCGCCCGGACCGTCAGGACGTTGCGCTCAATGTCGAGCCCGATCGAGTCGGCATTGACCCCCGGAAGATCGAACGCGACGACGAAGACGCCGTCTTCCTGCCACGCGTCCATGGGCATGGGCGCTGGGCGCGCCACGGTCCCAAACACCTGCTGCGCGAGCCGGTCGAAGTCACGGAACGGGTCCGTCCGAATCAACATCATTTCCCACTCCTTCAGCGAGCCTTGATCTGCATTCCTTCCACAACCCACCATAATTTTCCTGTGGTATCGGGTATAGATTTTTTATAGCACCGGTGAAACACTGATGCAAGGTAATTTTCGGAACGGGAGGAAGACCATGGCGGACCGGGGCGCGAATTCAGGCCTGTACGCCATCTCGGTAGTGGCGCAGCTGGTGGGCACGGGGCAACAGAATATCCGGCTCTACGAGCGCCGGGGGCTCCTCGCGCCGGACCGCACTGCGGGTGGCACCCGGCAATACAGCGACGCAGACCTTGTGGTGCTGCGGCGGATCGGCCAACTCCTGGCGGAGGGGCTCAACCTGGCCGGCGTGGCCAAGGTGATGGAACTCGAGGCCGCCAACGCCCGGCTGCGGGCCGAACTCAAGCGGGCGCGCAGCCGCTGACGGTGCTCAGTCCTGGCTGGTGTCGGCGGTGGAGAGCGTCCCGGTGACCTGTTCGCCCGGAATCCGCGCCGTCCGCCAGGTGTCCAGCGCAATGACGCCGCCCAGGATCACGAGCGAGATCGAGAAGGCGCCCAGGGCATCGGTCATCCAGTGGTAGCCGAGGTAGAGGCGGCTGACGGCGGCGAAGAAGATGCCGATCCCCGCCACAATGAAGGCGATGACAGCGGACATGGGGTTCTTCCGGCGCGAAAAGACCAGATACGTGGTCACCAGCAGGAAGTCGCACGCGCCAAGGACGTGGCCGGACGGAAACGAGAACGTGGAGTCGGCGCCGAAGAGCATGAGGTCGATCGGAGGCCGGTGGCGTTCGACGATGTGGCCGATGACCTGCGCCAGAATGACGCCGGTCAGCATGGCGCCGGCCAGGAGCATCGGCCGCCAGGCGTGCTTGGCGAGCAGGCCCCAGGCCACCGTCACGATCAGGACGATGATTGGCAGGCCGATGGGGCCGAAGATGATCGCCAGGATGATCATGATGATGGTGGTGGGTTCCGCGCGCAGGGTCAGGAGCCAGGTCCGCACGGGCTCATCCGCCGCCGAGATGCCGCCGTGCTGCAGGACTCCGGCGAGGATTACCACGAACAGCACGGCGCCCGCGATCATCAGGACGACGGCGGTCCGGTAGAGATTCCGGCGCGCCGTCACGCTCATGAAGCGCTCCTCCACGACGAACTTTTCGTGGAAGGTCCGCCACCGTCCCTGGGGTTTGCCTGCTTGAGCCTGTGCCATGTCGCTGTGCCGCCTTTGCGCCGTGTTGTGGATGGTCCCCGTTGAAGATTATCCCTGTTATTCACCGGGCGGCGGGCACATCGGCCGCCCGGGCTTCCCGCGGCAGGGTCCCGGTCCGGCGGCCGGTTGCGTAAACCGCCGGCCGGACAGGGCAGGGCCTTGCTGTGAGCCGCTTCACAGTGTAGCCTCCAACACAACTTGTGATGCTTATAAAGCAACTCTTAGGAATCAATGATGAGCTGGATGGAGAACAACATGGTCGAGGAAAAGCCTGACGGCGCCGGCGCAGGGCGGAACCGCGGCAAGGTCACCGACGTGGAGACCTACGGCATTGAGCGGATCCCCGAAAAGGACCGCAATGCCAGCGCCTTTGACTTGTTCAGGGTTTCGTTCGGCGGGGCCAACACCTTTGCCACCGCCTTCCTGGGCGCATTTCCGATCCTGTTCGGCCTGTCGTTCTGGCAGGGGCTCGCCGCGACGGTGACGGGCCTGGTTGTCGGCGCCCTACTTCTGGCGCCCATGGCCGTCTTCGGCCCCACGAACGGAACCAACAACGCGGTGTCCTCCTCCGCCCACCTGGGCGTGCACGGCCGGGTGGTCGGATCATTCCTGTCACTGCTGACCGCGCTGGCATTTTTCTCCATCTCGGTCTGGAGCTCCGGCGATGCCCTGGTCGGCGGGCTGAACCGGCTGGTTGGCCTGCCGCAGGACATGGGATCGTTCGCCGTCGCCTACGGCCTCTTCGGTGGACTCGTTCTGGTGGTCTGCGTCTACGGGTTCAAGTTCATGCTGCTCGTGAACAAGATTGCCGTCACCGCGGCCACCCTGCTGTTCGTCGTCGGCTTCATCGCCTTCGCGGGCGACCTCAACCTGAACTTCGAGGGCGCCTTCGGAACCGGATTCGACGGCGTCGGCGTCGCAGGGTTCATCCCGGCGTTCATCGGCGCGGCCCTGATCGTCATGTCCAACCCCATCTCCTTCGGCGCGTTCCTGGGCGACTGGGCGCGCTACATCCCCACCGGCACCCCGAAGCGCAATGTCATGGGCGCGGCGCTGCTGGCCCAGCTGGCCACCCTTATTCCGTTCGTCTTTGGCCTGGCCACGGCTTCCATCATCGCCACCAAGGCGCCGGAATTCATGGACCCGGCGGCGCCGAACTACGTCGGCGGCCTGCTGGCAGTCTCCCCCGCCTGGTACTTCATCCCGCTCTGCGCCATCGCCCTGATCGGCGGCATGTCCACCGGGGCGTCCTCGCTGTACGGGACCGGCCTTGACTTCAGCAGCGTCTTCCCGAGGTTCAACCGGGTCCAGGCCACCCTGTTCATCGGGGTCCTGGCGATCGCCTTCATCTTCGCCGGCCGCTTCGCCTTCAACCTCGTCCAGAGCATTTCCACGTTCGCCACCCTGATCGTGACCTGCACCGCGCCCTGGATGGTGGTGATGATCATCGGTTTCATCACCCGCCGCGGCTGGTACGACGCCGATGCCCTCCAGGTGTTCAACCGGCGCCAGACCGGCGGACGGTATTGGTTCAACCACGGCTGGAACCTGCGCGGCATGGCGGCCTGGCTGGTCAGCGCCGCCGCCGGGTTGAGCATGGTGAACATGCCCGGCCAGTTCCAGGGGCCCCTGGGCAACCTGGCCGGCGGTGTGGACATCAGTCTGCCGGCATCGCTGGGGCTTGCAGCCGTCCTCTACCTCGGGCTGCTGTGGATCTTCCCGGAGCCGCGCGGAGTGTTCCCGGCCGCCGGGCCGCGCTGGATCCCCTCGAAGGACACCCCGGTGCCGCCAGTCATCGATGCGGCTGGAAACACGGTCGCTGCCGGAACACCGGAGGCAGCCGCGCCGGACTTGCACGGCGACTTCGACACGGAACTGGTGGGCCAGCGGTGACGTGGTTCGATCTCAGCGTCCCGCTGCGCACGGGAATGCCTGTCTATCCCGGCGACCCGGAGGTCCGGATCGCATCGGCACTGACCGTGGAGGCCGACGGCGCCAACGTGCTCTCGCTCGGGCTGGGCTCCCATTCGGGTACCCACGCCGACGCACCCCTGCATGTGGGCGACGGCTGGGCAGCTTTGGACGAATTGCCGCTGTCCCTTTTCGGCGGCGTCGCCGAAATCGTGGACGTCCGGGACGTGGCCCGCGGCGGCGCCATCACCGCCGCGCACTTGGCGGGAATCGCCCCGGCGGGCTCGGCCGGGGAGCCTGGGAAACCCGGATATCCGGGCAGTCCAGAGAAGATCCTCCTGCTGCACACCGGCTGCGCTGCGGCGTGGGGAACGGAGGAGTACCTCAAGCACCCGTGGCTGGAGGCTGCGGCGGCGCAACTGATCGTGGACCGCGGCTACCGCGCCGTAGGCCTGGATGCCCTCAGCGTGGATCCCACCTCCCCCGGCGCCACGCACGGCGACCAGCAGGGCAACCAGGACGGCGGCCCGGCCGGCGGCGGCTTTCCCGCCCACGCCATCCTGGCGGGAAACGGCTGCATCATCGTGGAAAACCTCACCGGGCTGGAGCAGGTCCAGCGGGCCACTGACGCAGGATCCGGCGTCGAGCTCTTCCTCTTTCCCCTCAATATCCCCGGGGCCGACGGCGCTCCGATCCGGGCCGTGGGCCGGCCGCTGCCGGCGGCGCTGCAGCCGGCAGCGCCCCGCGCCCTCAGCCGCGAAGAGGTCCAGGAGGCAGCCGACCGCCTGGTCGCCGCCTTCGCCGCCACGGACACCGAGGCCTACTTTGCGGCCTTCAGCCCGCAGGCGACCTTCATCTTCCATCCGGAAGCCCAGCGCCTTGGGTCCCGCGGCGCCTACCGCACCCTTTGGGACAGCTGGCTCGCCGGTGGTTGGCGTGTGCTCGAATGCCGGAGCAGGGAGCAGGATATCCAGCTCCTCGGGGCTACCGCGGTGTTTTCACACCGCGTGGCCACGACGGTCCGGGTTGACCGCAACGGTGGCCGCGATACGAGCGATGAACGGGAGACCATCATCTTCTCCCGCGCCCCCGACGGCGGCATTGTTTGCGTCCACGAGCATCTTTCGGCCTGCCCGCAGTGATGCCGGGTGATTAGACTCACTGGGACCACCCGGGCCTGGGTGGATCTGCAGGTCAGCCGCCCGGGCCGCAATGTGCGGGCATTTGGCGTCCGCACGGGCCACGCGCACACGCGGCGTGGTGATTTGACGGGCCAATAAATATGACGTTACTGTTCCTGAATCCATTGGGGCCGACTAGAAGTACTCCAAGAAAGACAGAGCGATGACCACCATTACCGAGCCCATTGAGATCCAGGTCGACAACCGGCGCGTGCTCGACGACCGACTCAACGACGCCGTCCGCGGGCTGCAGCAGCTCGCCATGACAACCGGGACGCACGGCATTTTGCTCACGCGGCACAAGCCGGGCCACTACACCGCGGCCCTCTCCGACCAGGTTCCCTTCGGCATGACCCGGGAACAGGTTCACTAAGCAACCAGCACACCGGACGCTGAGAACCGGACTCAAAAGAGCCAGGTCCCGGGCGGCTGAGCATCGACTCGCCGCCCGGGACCTTTTTGGTGCTTAATGCACTGCCACCCGTCAGTGCCAGTTACCCGTCGTGGACGGTTTGCCGGTCGTGGTCGGGTTACCAGTCATGAACGGTTCCATCCACGAGGCGGTTGTAGGGCAGGTAGGCCTGCTGGTAGGGGAACGCGGCGGCGGCTTCCTCGTTGAATTCGACGCCGATGCCGGGCTTGTCGCCCGGGTGCAGGTAGCCGTCGACGAAGGTCATGGATTGTTCGAAGACCTCGTTGGTCTTGTCCGAGTGCTGCATGTATTCCTGGATGCCGTAGTTGTGGATCGCCAGGCCCACGTGCAGCTGCGCGGCGAACCCGACCGGGGAGATGTCGGTGGGGCCGTGGAAGCCGGACTTGATCTGGTACTGCGCGGCGTAGTCCATCACCTTCTTCAGCGGGCTGATCCCGCCGAAGTGGGTGGAGGCTGCCCTCACGTAGTCGATCAGCTGTTCCTTGATCAGGGCCTGGTAGTCGTAGACGGTGTTGAAGATTTCCCCGATCGCCAGCGGGGTGGTGGTGTGCGCCCGGACCAGGCGGAGGGCTTCCTGGTTTTCGGCCGGGGTGCAGTCCTCGAGCCAGAACAGGTCGTAGGGTTCGAGCGCCTTGCCCAGCTTCGCGGCCTGGATCGGGGTCATCCGGTGGTGCCCGTCGTGCAGCAGCGGGAGGTCCGGGCCGAACTCGTTGCGCACCGCCTCGAACACGGTGGGCAGGTGGCGGAGGTAGGCGCGGGTGTCCCAGTCCTCTTCCTGCGGGAACGCGCCGCGCCCGGCCGGTTCGTAGTCATAGCGCTCCCCGGAGGCCTGGGCCTGCGCCGCGACGCCGTAGACGGCCTTGATCCCGGGCACCGCGGTCTGGATCCGGATCGACTTGTAGCCGAGCTCCAGGTGCTCACGGACCGAATCGAACAGGGACGGCAGGTCCGCGCCGGAGGCGTGCCCGTAGGCGCGCAGCCCGTTCCGGGACGCCCCGCCCAGGAGCTGGTAGACCGGCATTCCGGCGAGCTTGCCCTTGATGTCCCACAGCGCCATGTCCACGGCGGCGATCGCGGCCATCGTGACCGGGCCACGGCGCCAGTACGAGGACCGGTACAGGAACTGCCAGGTGTCCTCGATCCGGTGCGGGTCCTTGCCGATCAGCAGCTGCGCGACGTGCTCCTTCAAATAGGCGGCCACGGCGAGCTCGCGCCCGTTCAGGGTCGCGTCCCCGATCCCGGTCACGCCGTCCTCGGTGGTGATCCGCAGGGTCACGAAGTTCCGGGAGGGGCTGGTGACGAACACTTCAGCGGCAATGATTTTCACAACAGGTCCTTTTCTGCTCTAACGGGGGGTGTCTTAGTTGCCCGGCGCCAGCGGCCCGGCGCCGGCCGGAACGGTGGGGGCGCCGTCGGCGGTCCCGGACGGCCGGACGACGGCCGAAGAACCGTCGCCGCGAGGCGGCGGGCTTAAAACGGGGGCTTAGCGCTGGGTGGTTCCGCCCGGCGTCCCGAGCAGTGCCAGCTCCGCACGGCCGGGCAGGCCTTCCCAGTCCCCCGCGGTGCTGACGGCAAAGGCTCCCGCCAGGGCGCCGCGCTGCAGGCGGCCGGCGACGTCGGCGCCGTCGAGCAGGGCGGACAGGTAGCCGGCGGTGAAGGCATCCCCGGCGCCCACGGTATCGATGCTGGTCACAGGCACGGCGGGCACTTCCCATCGCCCGTCGGCGGTGTGGACACCGGCGCCGGCGGCGCCGCGCTTGACCACGACTTCACGGACGCCGCGCTCCAGCAGTTCGGCGGCCATGGCTGTTTCGGCGCCATCTGCATCTGTATCGGCATCGCCGGGGTGCGGTGATCCCTCCGGGCCAGCACCCACCGGGGCCGCGACCAGCCCGAGCTCATCGTCGGAGGCGATCACGATGCTGGCGTGCCGGGCAAGCGGCGTGAGCGCGGCGCTGGCCTCCTCCCGGGTCCAGAGCTTGCTGCGGTAATTGACGTCGAGAGAGACCTCCATGCCCTCGGCGGCGGCGCGCTCGGCCGCATACTCCACGGCCTTGCGGGCGTCGGGGCTGAGGGCGGCGGTGATGCCGGTCAGATGCAGGATCCGTGCCCCGGCCGCCAGGGCACGGTCCAGGTCCTCCCGGCCGAGGGTGGACCCGGCGGATCCGGCACGGTAGTAGAAGGCCCGGGTGACATCCGCGGTGCGCTGTTCAAGGAACATCACCCCGGTATTCCTTGCCGCGTCAATCCGGTGCCGCAGCCCGATCCCCTCGGCGCGCAGCTGCCGCAAAATGTACTCCCCGTGCGGGTCGGCGCCGACAACCCCGGCCCAGGTAACGCTGTGCCCGAGCCGGGCGACCCCGACGGCCACGTTCGATTCGGCCCCGGCCACGTGCATGCCGAGGCTGCCGCCGGCGGACAGCGGGCCGGTGGACCGCAGCGAGACCATGGACTCGCCAAACGTCAGCAGTTCGACTCTCTCTTCGGCCAAAGCCGGGCCGACGGCGGCCATCACCGGAGGCTCTCCGCGCGCGGGCGGCCGAACCCGGCGGCCAGGGTCACGAAACCGCGGGCCCGCTCCCGCATCGGGGCGAGGTCGCCGCCGGAGCCGGCATCGCCGAAGAGCGGTCCACCGAGCCCCACGGCAATGGCACCGGCTTCCCAGTAGCCCTCGGCTTCATCCAGCCCGACGCCGCCGACGGCGATGAACGGGATCCCGGGGAACGGGTCGCGGAGCGCCTTGAGGTAGCCCGGACCGCCGATGGAAGCGGGGAAGAGCTTGACAGCCGTGGCGCCGCGGTTCATGGCTTCGTGGGCCTCGCTGGGTGTCAGCGCACCGGCGAGCACAGGCAGTGCCAGCCGGGCCGACTCGGCAATCGACTCTGCCAGCGACGGGGTCACCATGAACTGGCCGCCCGCCTCGGCGACGCGGGCAACGTCCTGGGCCGTCAGCACCGTTCCGGCACCGACGAAGCAGCCCGCGGGGGCGGCCGCGCGGACTTCCCGGATGGCTTCAAGGGCCCGGGGCGTGGTGAGCGCTATTTCGACATACCGGAAGCCCTCCTCCATCGCCGCGAGGGCTGCCTTCGCGGCGGCCGCGCCGTCCGTGCCGCGCACAATGGCCACCAGCCGGCTTTCCTGGATCCCGGCCAGCAGCAGTTCGGGCGTCAGGGTGTTCTCCATGTCAGGCTTCTCCTTCGAGGCAAATACGTCGGGGCAAATACGTCGGGGCAAATACGCCGGGGCAACAGGTCCGGTCCCAGCGTTCCGGCGTTCACCACTCGGCGAAGGCGCCGTCGGGGTGCCGCCAGACGGGACCGCGCCAGGCATGCCCGCGCTTGTCCGCGGCCCGGACCACGGCCTCGTCGATCTCGATGCCCAGGCCCGGGCCGATGAGCCGTTCGATGTGTCCGTCCACGAACTTCAGCGGGGACTTGTCCACGACGTAGTCCAGGACTTCGGCGCCCTGGTTGTAGTGGATGCCGATGCTTTGCTCCTGGATCAGGAAGTTGGGCGTCGCGAAGCCCACCTGCAGGCAGGCGGCGAGCGCCAGCGGGCCCAGCGGGCAGTGCGGGGCGAGCTGGACCTCGTAGATTTCGGCGAGCGAGGCGATTTTGCGGACCTCGGTGATGCCGCCGGCGTGGGAGAGGTCCGGCTGGGCCACGGCGATGCCGGCCTGCAGCGCGGGCAGGAATTCCTGCCGGCTGTAGAGCCGCTCACCGGTGGAGACCGGCGTCGCCGTGGAGGACGTGAACTCGCGCAGCAGGTGCGTGTTTTCCGGGACCACCGGCTCTTCGAGGAAGAACGGCCGGTACGGTTCCAGCAGCGGCGCCACCCGGCGGGCGTTGGCGAGGCTGAAGCGGCCGTGGAAGTCCACGGCGACGTCGCGGTGGTCGCCGAGGACCTCGCGGGCGGCGGCGACGCGGCGGACGACGCCGTCGAGCTCGGCCACGGAGGCGATGGGGCTCATCCGGCCGCTGGCGTTCATCTTGACCGCCGTCAGGCCGACCTCCAGCTGCGCGCTGATCTGGTCCGCCACCTCATTGGGCTCATCCCCGCCCACCCAGCCGTACATCCGGATCCGGTCCCGGACATGGCCGCCGAGAAGCTGGTGCACGGGCGTGTTGAAGTGCTTGCCCGCGATGTCCCAGAGCGCCTGGTCCAGGCCGGACACGGCGCTGGCCAGGATCGGCCCGCCGCGGTAGAAGGACCCCTTCGTCATGACCTGCCAGTGGTCCTCGATCCGCAGCGCATCGTTGCCGATGAGCAGTTCCGAGAGCTGGTCGACGGCGGTGCGTACGGTTTCGCTGCGGCCTTCGCAGCTCGCCTCGCCCCAGCCGACGATCCCGCTCTCGGTCTCGACCCGGACGAAGAGCCAGCGCGGTGCGACGAGGAACGTTTCAATCCTGCTGATGAGTGTCATCTGTTGCCTAGCCCTTGGTCGCGCCGGCGGTCATGCCGGAGACGATGTACTTCTGCGTGAAGAGCGCAATGATCATGATCGGAATGGTGACCACGGTGGCGGCCGCCATGAGTCCGCCCCAGTCGATGCTCGCGTAGGAGACGAAGTCGAAGATCGCGACCGGCAGGGTCTTGGTCTTGGAGCCGGAGAGCACCAGGGCGAACATGAAGTTGTTCCACGAGAAGATGAAGGACAGGATGCCGGCGGTGGCCATGCCGGCGACGGAGAGCGGCAGGGTGATGCGGCGGAAGGCGCCGATCGGGGTGAGGCCGTCCACTTGGGCCGACTCCTCCAGCTCCAGCGGCAGGGAATCGAAGTAGCTCATCATGATGTACACGATCAGCGGCAGCGCGACGAACATGTGGCTGAGGATCAACACCTCGAAGCCGCCCACCATCTTCAGGTTGGAGAAGACGTAGTACCAAGGCACCAGCAGGGAGACGCCGGGGATGACGCGGGCCATCAGGACCACAAGGGCCGAGCGGTGCATCGTGAACCGGCTCATGGCGTAGGCGGCGGGCACGCCCAGGACCAGCGACAGGGCAGTGGAGACGAAGGCCACCCAGAAGCTGTTGAAGATGAAGACGAAGTAGTTGTTCCGCTGCAGCACATTGGCGTAGTTCTCGAACGTGGGGGTGAACAGGAACGACTTGCCGGTGTCGTAGATGTCCACGTTGGTCTTGAGGGATGCCAGCAGCATCCAGAACAGCGGGGCGATCAGGAACAGCACCACGGCCACCAGTGCCGCCACGCGGAACACCTTGTACGCGCGGGTGCCCAGCGGCTTCCGGGGGCGCGGCGCGATCTTGGCCGGCACGGCGGCGACCGTTTGGGGTTCGGTGTTTTCGGACACTACGGTCATTTGCTTACCGCTTTCTTGCGCATGGTCAGCAGCCACATGGAGCCGATGATGATCATGAAGAACAGGATCAGCACCGCGGAGGAGAGCCCGTACTGGTTGTAGTCGAAGCTCAGCCCGTAGGCGTAGACGTTGAGCGTTTCCACTTCGTGGAAGGACCCGCCGCCCTTGCCCTTGGTGGCGTAGAGGATGTCGAAGGTCTTCAGGGCGTCGATGCCCCGGAGCAGGATGGCGACGATCACGGTCGGCATCATGAGGGGCAGCGTGATGAAGAAAAACCGCTGGAAGGCGTTGGCGCCGTCCATCCGGGCCGCCTCGTCGGGTTCCTCGGAGAGCGAGGTCAGTCCGGCCAGGAGGATCAGGACCACCATGGGGGTCCACTGCCAGACGTCCATGAAGATGGTGGTGCCGAGCGCCGTGTCCTGGCCGGAGAGCCAGGGCTGGGCGGGAATCCCGACCATGCCGAGCAGCTGGTTGACGAAGCCGATGTTGGGATCGAAGATCAGCCGCCACATCATGCCGACGGCCACGGGGGTGGCGACGAGCGGGAGCAGGATGGCCACGCGGACCCATTTTTCGCCGCGGAACGGGCGCCACAGCAGCAGCGCAATGCACATGCCGAGGACCACTTCGCAGACAAGGGCAACGCCGGTGAAGCTCAGCGTGCGGCCGACGGCGGGCCAGAAGCGTTCGACGTCGGAGAGGACCGTGAGGTAGTTCTGCACGCCGACAAACTCGGAGGCCGCCCGGACGGAGCCCTGCGAATCGGTCAGGCTCAGGTACAGGGTCCAGCCGAGGGGGAAGACGATCAGGACGCCGACGAAGATCATGGCGGGGGCGGCGAAGAGCCATTTGCGGTGCCGGTTGGCCCAGCCGGAGAAGTTCTCGCGTGCACCGGGGGTGCGGGCGCCCTTTCGGCCGGACGGCGGCTGGGTCTGGGCGCTGCGGGGAGTGGTCAATACAGACATGGTTCACCTAAGGAGTTGGGGGTGAAGTGAAAAGCTGGCCGCGGCGGGACGGCATCGGACCGCCGTCCCGCCGGGCTGTTTGGTGCTCAGGCGCAGTGCTCAGGCGCGAAGCCTGGCAGGGGCGCCTGGGGCGTTACTTCTTTTCGCTGTCCAGGAACTTCTGGAAGGCGTCGTGCGCCGTGTCGGCTGCGGCGGACGAGTCAGAGCCGGTGATGGTGGCGACGATCGGGCCGCCCACGATTTCGCGGGCCTTGCCTACGGTGACAACCTGGGGACGGTCGTGCCCGACGCCGTTCTTGGCGCTGGCGGAGATGGCCTCGGCGAGGTCCTTCGGGTAGGTGGAGGTGCCGGCCTGGTCAGCCCAGACCGACGCGCGGGGTCCGGGGACTCCGGCCTTCTGTGCGTCGAGGGTGCGTTCCTTGCTGGTGGCCCACTGGATGAACTTCCAGGCGTTGTCCTGGTTGCTGGATGCCTGGTTGATGGCGAGGCCCCAGGACGGGATGTTGTACGGCTTGGAGCCGGCGGGGCCGGCGGGCAGTGCGGCGAAACCGACGGTGTCGGCAACCTTGGACTTGGCCGGGTCGGTGGCGTTCTTGTAGAGCGAGTCGGCCTCCGTGTAGAAGGCGGCCTTGCCCTGGGTGAAGATCGCCATTGCCTCGGGCCAGCTCATGTCGGTGCTGACGTTGGCGGGGCCGTAGTTCTTGATCAGGCCGCCGTAGAACGCGTAGGCCTTCTTCGCGGCGTCGGAGTTGACGGCCGACTTGCCGCTGGCGTCGGTGAAGTCGCCGCCGAAGCTGTACAGGAAGCTGGAGAACTGGGTGACGGCGGCGGACTTGCCGGTGCGGGCCACGAAGCCGGCCGTGCCCGGGGAGGCAGCCTTGATGGCCTTGGCCGCGGCCTCGAGCTCGTCCATGGTCTTGGGAACCTCCAGGCCGGCGGCCTTCAGCAGGTCCTTGCGGTAGTAGAGGACTTCGCGTTCGGTGATGATCGGCACGCCGACCACCTTGCCGTCAGCGGTGGTGGCCTTGACCGGGCCCTCCTGGTAGTCCTTCCAGTCCCACGCGGCGTCCGAGGAGACCTTGGACGTCAGGTCCGCAAGGTAGCCGTTCTTCGCGAACGCCTTTCCTTCCTGGAGCGGGCGGTACATCATGACGTCGATCTCGTCGCTGCCGGCGTTGAGCTTGACGTTGTACTGGTCCGAGAGCTGGTCTTCGCCCAGCTGGGTCAGTTCGACCTTGAGTCCGCTGGACTTCTCGAATTCCGGAATGGCTGCCTTGATGCCCTCGGTCCAGACGTGGTTGGCGAGGGTGACCCGGACGGTGCCGGAGGTCTTGGCGTCGGCGCTGCCGCTGGCCCCGCCGCAGGCAGTCAGGCCCAGGGACAGGACGGCGGCGACGGCCGCGTACTTCGCAATTGAACGTCGCTTCATTACGACTTCCTTTGGTTTTCAGGGCTGGGCGTCTCTGTCCAGCCGGCTGCAAATGCATCTTTACATCTGCTCTGGAAGTGATCTTAGGTAAATAAAGCAGATTTATACAAGACCTTGTGGGCCGCCAGTATGATTTATTTATGAAAACTCCAAAGGCGGAGCCAACAGCAGACCTGCATGCCGTGCTGCTCCAGAACCTGGGGCTTGCCATCGCCGAAGGGACGCTGGCACCGCACTCGATCCTGCGCCTGGACGAGATCGAGGCCCGGCACAACGTCTCCCGGTCCGTGGTGCGGGAAGCCACCCGCGTGCTGTCCTCCAAGGGGATGCTGGAGTCGCGGCGGCGGCTGGGGACGGTGGTGCAGCCGGAGGAATCGTGGAACGCGTACGACCCGCAGGTAATCCGCTGGCGGCTGGCCTCGTCAAAGCGGCTGGAGCAGCTGCAGGCCCTGAACGAGCTCCGCGGGGCAATCGAACCGGCGGCCGCCCGGCTCGCTGCCGGGAGGGCTTCCTGGGATGCCGGCAGCGACCTCGTCTCGCTGGCCGCACGGCTGTGGGCATCCGGCCAGCGCGGAGACCGGGACGAGTTCCTCCGCCTCGACATCGAATTCCACGCGTCGGTACTCCGGGCCTCCGGCAACGCCATGTTCGCCCAGCTGCATAACCTGGTGACGGAGGTGCTGACCGGGCGCACCCAGCACGGACTCATGCCGCACTTGCCACACCACGAGGCCCTGCAGCTGCACGTCGATGTGGCCAGCGCTATTCAGCGCGGCGAGGCGGACGCCGCGCACGCCGCCATGAGCAGGATCGTGGAGCAGTCCACGGAGGAAATGGGCGACATCTGGTCCAGCTATCATGCCGGCGGCCCCGCCTCCCCCGAAGGGCAGCGCTTCCCCGAATGACAACGCGGGGACACTTCCCATCCCCACCCCCCGGACCGGCGCTAAGGGGCCCCGCGTTGCCTTGTCAGCCCGTTGCCTGGTTAGCGGCCGCCCTCGAGCTTCCGGCTGCGCTGTTCCTGGGCCATCGGCCCGTACGGATAGACGCCGACGCGCGGCCGGCTGGCCTCGGTCAGCCGCTCCGTCTCCTCCGCGGTGAGCCGCAGATCCGCGGCCGCGAGATTGTCCGCCAGCTGCGCGGTGGTACGGGCGCCCAGGATCACCGAGGTGACCGCCGGCCGGTCCGCCAGCCAGGCCAGCGCCACTTGGGAAGGGCTCACGCCGTGGCGCCCGGCGGTCTGCTCCACCTCGGCAATCACGTCCCAGGTGCGCGGATCGGCGTTGCGGGCCTCCCAGGCTTCCATCCCCCGCTTCGGGTTTTCGCCCAGACGGGTGGCCCCGGCCGGCGGCTGGTCGCGCTTGTACTTGCCGGACAGCCACCCGCCGCCCAGCGGCGACCATGGCAGCAGCCCGATCCCGGCGTCGAGTGCGGCCGGCACAATTTCCGACTCGATCTCACGGACCAGCAGGCTGTACTGCGGCTGCAGCGTCACCGGGGCACTCCAGCCATGGGCCTTCGCCACCTGGACGGCCTTGGTCAACTGCCAGCCCAGGAAGTTGGAGAAGCCGTAGTAGGCGATTTTGCCGCTGGTGACGGCGTCGTGCAGGAACCGGAGGGTCTCCTCGAGGGGCGTGACAGGATCCCACGCGTGCAGCTGGTAGAGATCAATCTGTTCTACGCCGAGCCGGCGCAGCGAGTCATCGAGTGCCCGGACCAGGTGCCGGCGGGAGGTTCCGACGTCGTTGGGGGCCTGGCCCATCGGGAAGCGGCCCTTCGTGGCCACCACCGCCCGGTCCCGGACCTCGGCCCGGTCCGCCAGCCACCGGCCGATGATTTCCTCCGACACCCCCGAGCTGTAGACGTCGGCGGTGTCGATGAAGTTGCCGCCCGCCGCGAAGTAGTCATCCAGGATCGCGCGGGATTGCTCCTCGGTGGCCTCGGCGCCAAAAGTCATGGTGCCCAGCGCATAGTTGGAGACGACGGCGCCGCTGTTGCCCAGGGTGCGGTATTGCATGGAGCTCCTCAAGTTGGGGTCAGTCTTCCGTGGGGGTGGTGCGCAGCGGGTGGTAGTTCCGCCAGGTGTGCTTCGGCGCGTAGCCCAGCAGCCGCCTGGCCTTGTCGATCGAGAGCATGGTCTCGTGCTCGGCCAGGTCCTTGACCACTTTGACGTTCGGGAACACCTCGGCGGCGAGGCTGGCGCTGGAGCGGCTCATCACCGTGTCCTCGTTGGCGATGATGAACGCCTCGAACCCGGTCTGGCCGTGCTCCAGGGCTCGCGCCACGGCCTGGGCGCCGTCCCGGCCGTCAATGTAGCCCCAGAGATTCCATTTACGCGCCCGCGCGTCGTGGTCGAAGGAGGGGAATTCCTCATAGTCCTCCGGGTCCATCACATTGGAGAACCGCAGGCCGGTGATGCTCAGGTCCGGGTCCCAGCGGGTCAGCTGGATGGCCATCTGCTCCTCAAGGTGTTTGACCAGGGAGTACGTGCTTTCCGGCCGGGCAGGGTACTCCTCGTCCACCGGGATGTAGGGAGGGTCGACGTCGAAAGGCAGCCCCAGCACCGTCTCACTGGACGCGTAGACGATTTTCTTGATCCCGGCCCGGCGGGCAGCCTGGAACACGTTGTACGTGGACTGCATGTTGTTCTCGAAGGTGGCGGCATCAGGGGCGTGGCCCGGTGCAGGAATCGCGGCCAGGTGCACCACAGCGTCAAAGCCGGCATGGCGGTCCTCCAGGCCGAGGAACACATCCACCACCTGGCCGTAGTTGCGCAGGTCCACCTCCGTGAACCCCGGGCCGCGCACGCCGGTGCGGTCCAGGTTGGTCACCTCGTGCCCGTCATCGCTGAGCCGCCGCACGACGTTTCGGCCCAGCTTTCCGCTTCCTCCGGTAACAGCAACTCTCATCAGGAACTCCTCGGGTGGCAGGCTCGGCTGGACGTCATGGTCCGGCCAATGGGCCGGCACCTGCTCCGGTGCCGGCAATCACCGTTCCACCCTAAGCGGAGGCGGCCGCGGTGCCCAGCCCCGCGTGACTTTCGGCCCTAGGCAGTCCCGGGGGCAGGGGCAAGGCTGGGGACCATGAACGGTGATCAGCGCATTGTCGTGGGTGTGGACGGTTCGGAGTTTTCGACGACGGCGCTCCGCCTCGCCGGGCGCATGTCCACCGCTCTGAACATCCCGTTGGACGTCATCACGTGCCTGGGAACTTCCGATTTCTTCCTGGCCTCCCACCTGCCCGAGGACAGAACGCCCACCCTCGATGAGCTGGAGGAGACCGCCGAACGCCTCGTGGACCAGTCACTGGAGCGGGCCTTCGGCGAATCGCGTCCGGAAGGACTTACCCGCTCGGTCAAGTTCGGGGCGCCCGCCAAGGTCCTCGTCGAGGAAAGCCAGCACGCCGAAATGCTCGTGGTGGGCCGGCGCGGCAAGGGCGGCTTCCTCCATCAGGTCATGGGCTCGGTGAGCGCGGCCGTCGCGGCCCACTCCCACTGCCCGGTGGTGGTGGTCGGGCCGGAATCGGACGACGCCAGGGGCCGGACCAGCGCATGAGGTCCCTCGCGTGAGCGGTCAGCACGTCCCCGGCCGGTTGCGCGGACCGCTCGCGGCGCTGGCTGCGGCATCGGCGGGCGCAGCCTACGTCCTGGCTGTCCGGCCGCGGCTCCTGCGCTGGGGGGCCACCACCCAGGAGGCCGCCGGCCCGCTCGCCGGGGACGAGATCGTGCCCGCCCCGCGCATGCAAAGCACCCGCGCGATCACCATTGCGGCCCCGGTGGCAGAGGTCTGGCCGTGGCTTGTCCAGATGGGCGCCGGGCGCGGCGGCTTCTACTCCTACGACTGGCTCGAACGCGGCGCGGGTCTGGGCATCCGGAGTGCGGACCGGATTCTCCCGGAGCTGCAGCGCCTGAAAGTTGGCGACGTCGTTCCGCTGTCCCCCGACGGCGGGATTCCGGTCCGGCTCATCCGGTCCGGGGCGGCGCTGGGGCTGGGCGGAACCATCGATCTGCGCACGGGGAGGATGTCGCCGGCAGGGGTCCGTCCCACCGGGCGCCGGCTGGACATCGGCTGGACGTTCGTGTTGCGACCTGCCGGGCCCCAGGCCACCAGGCTTTTGTCCCGCACCCGGTACGACTTTTCGCCCCTGGCGGAGGGTCTGGCCCTGCGTGCACTGCTGGAACCGGTGCAGTTCCTGATGGAACGGCGGATGCTCCTGGGGATCCGGTCCAGGGCAGAGGGCCGCCGGAGCTAGGGTCCGCGGAATTCGTGGTCCCGGCCCTCCCCGGCTGTGGTCACCTCAGACGCCCGCGGCCCCTCAGACGCCCGCGCCCCGCGCGCCGGCACCGTTCGGGGGCAGCAGGTAGTCGATAAACCAGTCCCGCGCCAGGATGGCCGCCGCCGCGAGCGTGCCCGGTTCTTCAAACAAGTGCGTTGCCCCCTGCACGACGGCGAGCTGGCTGGGACCGCGCATCATCGCCTTCGCCCGGCGGTTCAGTTCCAGGACCTCGTGGTCCAGGCTCCCCACAATCAGGAGCGTGGGCGCCTTGACGGCGGACAACCGCGGGCCGGCGAGGTCGGGGCGGCCACCACGGGACACGACAGCCGCGATCCGCGCCGACGGCTCCGACGCCGCCCACAGTGCAGCCCCGGCTCCCGTGCTCGCACCGAAGTACCCCACAGCGCAGGAGGCCGTGTCCGCCCGGGTGGACAGCCAGTCCGTGGCCGAGGACAGCCTGCGGGCCAGGAGTTCGATGTCAAAGACGTTGGCGCGGTGGCGCTCCTCCGCCGGCGTCAGCAGGTCCAGCAGCAGCGTGCCGAGACCGGCCTGCTGCAGGACACCGGCCACGTACCGGTTCCGGGGGCTGTGGCGGCCGCTGCCGCTGCCGTGGGCGAACAGCACCACGGCGCTGGCCGGCACCGGAAGGTGCAGCTGGGCCTGGAGCCGCACCCCGCGGGACGGGATTTCCACTTCCTCGTTGACGTCGGCGGCAGTGTCGGCGCGGGTCGCGGTCGAGGTCCAGAAGGGCGGCGGTGCGGCCTCGACGCGTTTGGCCGCAAGATCGAGCAGGCGCAGCACCTCGTCGTCGTCAGTCGGCGAGAAGTCCCGGTAGTGGTATCCGACGGCGGTGAACTGGCGCGGCGTCGCCAGGCAGACCACTTCGTCCGGTTCCGTCAGGTCGGCGAGGGTTTCGGCTGGGGCAACCGGAACCGCCAGGATCACGCGGGCCGCACCCTGTTTACGGGCGACCCGGCAGGCCACCCGGGCAGTGGAGCCGGTGGCGATCCCGTCGTCGACGATCACCGCGATGCGTCCGGTCAGGTCGTGCCGGGTCCGGCCCTTCCGGAACAGGACCACCCGGTTTTCCAGCACGCCCCGTTCGCGTTCTTCAACAGACTGGAGTTCCGCACCGCTGACCCGCGCATGGGCCAGGACCTCCTCGTCCAGGACTTTGGCGCCGCCTTCACCGATTGCCCCCATAGCGAGCTCGGGCTGGTAGGGAAGCCCAAGCTTCCGCACCACAATCACATCCAGGGGAGCATCCAGGGCGGCGGCGACTTCGAAGGCCACGGGCACGCCGCCTCGCGGCAGGCCCAACACCACAATGTCCTGGCCACGCAATTCCGCCAGACGCCTGCCGAGCTGCCTGCCGGCGTCGACCCTGTCTTCAAAGATGCTCATGGGCTATGGCTTTCAAGTCGAAGCGTGGGCCATCGGCCATCAGTCGTGTGCTGCTGAAACTGGTGCGCTCCTACGGGTTCCCCAAACCCGAACAGGACCAGGTGGCCGCTGCCTCCAACTATCCGCCCGCGCCCGAAACCCTGTGAGGGCCTTTATGCCCGAGTTTGCGTCGACGGCGCCAGCCCGGGCCCCGGTGGACGAGCAGCGGCCTGGCCGCCGGGATGCTGAAACGGGCGGCCCGGCGGGCAATGCGGTGGGTCTCGCCGCGGTGCCGGAGCACCGCCGGTCCGCGTGAAACAGGCTGCTGGGCGGCCCGGGCGTAGAACCAGACTTTCGCCACTTCCACCAGCACCAAATACACCACTGCCATCCCGAGCAAGGCGAGGAAGAACGGCACGGGCAGCGGATCGAAGCCCAGCACGCCGGCCAGGGGCGAGAACGGCAGGTACACCCCGAGGGCCACCACGCCCAGGGAGGCACCGACCAGGCCCAGCGACGGCCTGCTCCGGAAGAAGGGCACGCGCCGGGTCCGGATGACGAAGATGATCAGCGTCTGCGTCACGATGGACTCGATGAACCAGCCGGCCCGGAATTCGCCCGGAACCGCGTCGAAGACGAAAAGCATGAGGGCGAAAGTCGCGAAGTCGAAGATGGAGCTGATGGGGCCAAACAGGAACATGAAACGCCGGATGAAGCCGATGTCCCAGTGCGATGGGGCCACCAGCTGTTCCTTGTCCACCCGGTCGCCCGGAATGGCCAGCTGGCCGGCATCGTAGAGCAGGTTGTTGAGCAGAATCTGGCCCGGCAGCATGGGCAGGAAACTCAACACCACGGAGGCCGTTGCCGCGCTGAACATGTTGCCGAAGTTACTGGACGTGCCCATGAGAACGTATTTGATGGTGTTGGCGAAGATCCGCCGGCCTTCCATGACACCCTCGGCCAACACCCCCAGGTCCTTGTCGAGCAGCACGACGTCGGCGGCGTCCTTGGCGACGTCGGTGGCGCTGTCGACCGAAATGCCGATGTCCGCGGCATGCAGTGCAAGGGCGTCGTTGACGCCGTCGCCCATGAACCCGACGGCGCCGCCACTTAGCCGCAGCAGCCGGATGATCCGAGCCTTCTGCTCCGGCGACACGCGGGCGAAGATGCTCGCCTCCCGTGCGGCGGCGGCCAGCTCCGGATCGGACATGGCCTCGACGGCAGCGCCGCTGAGCGTCCCGCCGGAGAGCACGCCGAGTTCGTCACAGACCTTTTCGGCGACCCTGGCGTTGTCGCCGGTGGCGATCTTGACCGTAATGCCGAGCGCCTCGAGCTGGTCAAGGGAGGCCCGTGCATTGGCTTTGGGGCGGTCGAGGAAGATGAGGAACCCGGCAAGGACCAGATCCTTCTCCTCGGGCGGCGTCAGGTCCTCCAGGCCGCCTGCAGGTCGCGTTCCGACAGCCACCACCCGGGACCCGGCGTCGAACTGCTTGTCCAGCATCGCCTGCACGTCCGCCGGCGTGCCCACGCAGAGCGCCAGGACATCTTCCGGCGAGCCTTTTGTGATGATGCGGGCAGGTCCGTTCGCTTCGCGCACCAGCACGCTGGTCCGGCGGCGCTGGTGGTCGAAGTCTATGACGTCCAGGCGTTCGTAGAGCTCCGGCCGGAAGCCCGCCGCGTCGGGTGATTCCCAGAGGGCGGCATCCAAGGGGTTCAGGCCGACCGTAGAGAGCCTCGCCTCGGCGTATTCGGCCTCTGTCGCCAACAATCCGAGCGTGAGCAGCTCAGCGGGCTCGATGCCCGCGCCGACGGGCAGCGCGGCGGTGAAACTGATCCGGCCCTCGGTCAGCGTCCCGGTCTTGTCCGTGACCAGGATGTCCATGTCGCCCAGGTCCTCGATGCAGACCAGGCGCTTCACCAGGACCTTGCGCCGGGCCAGTTGCCGGGTGCCCGTGGCCAGGCTGGTGCTGACCACCGCGGGCAGCAGCTGCGGAGTGATGCCGACCGCGATCGCCAGGGAGAACAGCAGGGATTCGATCACGGGCCGGTGCAGCATCAGGTTTGCGACGAAGATGAGCGAGCTCAGTCCGATGGCCACCTGCAGCAGCAGGAAGGAGAACCGTTTGAGGCCCAGCTGGAACTCGGTCTGCGGCTGCCGTTCGCCCAGGCCCAGTGCAATCCGGCCGAATTCCGCCCGGCCCCCGGTGGCGACCACCACTGCCGTGCAGCTGCCGGACTGGAGCACGGTCCCCATGAAGAGGCAGCTGGTCAGGTCCGCCAGCGGGGCATCCTGCGGCACTGGCGCAGGATCCTTGGCGACCGGCAGCGATTCCCCGGTCAGGATGCTTTCGTCACACAGGAGGTCCTTGGCCGTCAGCACCCGCATGTCCGCCGGAATGATCGCGCCGATCCCCAGGTGGACGACGTCGCCAGGCACCAGCGCGGTGACGTCGATTTCGCCCGGACTTCCGTCGCGGACGACGACGGCGCGGTGCGTGACGCGGGAATGCAAGGCCTCCGCAGCGCGTTCGGCCCGGTATTCGTTGCTGAACCCCAGCCCGACGCTGACCAGCAGGATCACGCCGATGACGATCGCGTTCGTGGCGTCCCCGAGAAACAGTGAAAGCCCGGCGGTGATGAGCAGGAGGAGCAGGATGGGGCTGGCCAGCTGCCGGCCCAGCACCGACCACCCGCTCGCCATGTGGGTCCGCACGGCGTTCGGCCCGATTTCCGTCAGGCGCCTGCCCGCTTCGGCACCCGTCAGTCCGTTCCCGCCCGAGCCCAGCTCGTCCAACACGGCGGCAACGGGCCGGCCCGCGGCGCGGGCGATCGCCAGCGGGGCGGAGGGTGAGTCCTTGACGTCCAGGTCTGGCATGGGGAATCCGTTCGCGACATTTCGCCTAAGGCACAGCTTATGCCCGGACGAACGGTTCAGGAGCCGTCGGGTCCGGAGCCCGTGTGGAACCTGCGTTTCGCGGATGTATATACTCTCCCGGTACGGTTTTGCAGCGAGCCGTTGGATTGTTCTTCGATCCGGCCGCTGCCGTATCCGCCCCTTGCCGCGGTGGGAAGCACAGCCGGGTCGTCTTGACCTGAGTGAAACGGCACAACAGACAAGTGGTCAGCGAGTCAACCGCAAATTCAATAAACCAGCAGCTGCATGAACTGGTGCTCAGCAGCTCCGACGTCGAGGACTTCCTCTGGGAGCTGGCCCGTGTATCCGCGCGCAGCCTGTCCGAGCCCGGGGATGAGATCCTGTGCGGCATCACGCTCCTTCGGGAAAAGAAGGCGGCCACCGTCGCGAGCAGCAGCCCCGCCGCGCAGGCCATGGACGAAATCCAGTACACCTTCGGTGACGGCCCTTGCATGACGGCTTCCCGGGAACAGGAAACCGTCCACGTTGAGGACCTTGAACTCGATGGCCGTTGGCCGCAGTACGCCGCGGCGGTGCGGGGGCACGGCTTCCGGTCGATCCTGGCGCTGCCGTTCCTCCTGGAAGGCGAGACCCGGGCCGCCCTGAACCTCTATTCGCACCGTCCTTGCCGGTTCGATGACCGCGCCACGGAGCTGGCCCGTGACTTCGTCCACCAGACCTCCATGGCCCTGCGCCTTGCCGTCCGGTTCGCGCACAGCAGCGATACAGCCGCCAACCTCAAGGCCACCCTGGAGACGCGGACCGTGATCGACGTCGCCGTCGGCATCATCATGGCGCAGAACCGCTGCAGTCAGGACGAGGCGTTCGAGCTCCTGAAGTCGGCCTCCAGCGCCCGGAACATCAAACTCCACGCCGTCGCGGCCGGGGTGGTCGATTCACTCGGGCAGGGCCCCACCCGGACCCACTTCGACGTCTAACCCTGCCCCGGTCAGGCAGTGCGGTCAGGCCGGGCTTCCGGGCAGCGGCTCGCCCGCCGCCGCGCCAAGGCCCGTGAACGCCAGAATGCCGTCCCGCACCTCGAGGGCCCGGTTGTGCTGGACGACGTGCCCGGTTCCCTGCACCTCCAGCAGCCGCCCGCGGCTGGCGAGCCCGGCCAGCCGGCGGCACCAGCCTGCATCCGCGATGGGGTCGTTGGCGCCGCGCACCACGAGGACCGGTGCGCTGACGCCGGCGATCTTCTGTTCCATCGGGTACTCCATCATGACCTGCAGGGTCTTGAAGTACCAGGAAGGGCCGCAACGCAGGTAGTCGGTAAAAACCAAGGCATTCGAGGAGGGGCTCTCGTAGAACAGGCAGTCACGGCCCAGCGCCAGGGCCATCTGTGCCACGGATCCGTGCCTGGGGTCCACCACGGGACCCATCAGCACCACATTCGAGATCTGTTCCGGCTGCTGAAGGGCCGCCTCCAGGGCCATCTGTGTTCCCATTGAGTGCCCCACCAGCACTATTTCCGCGACGCCAAGCTGCTCCATGGCGCCGAGGATGTAACGGGCGTGGTCGGCAATGGACAGCTGGTACGCAGGCTTGGGTGTGGCACCGAATCCCGGCAGGTCGATGGAGTAGGTCTCCATCGACCCGGCCAGGAGCCGGTGCAGCCGGCGCAGGTAGCGGTGTGACGCGCCGATTCCGTGGATGAGCACGACGGCGGGCGCGGACCCGCCGGCCATTTCGCGCGAGGCGAAGATGAGGCCGGCATGGCCCGCGGCTGAAATCTCCAGGCGAACCGGACCTGTCATGCTGTGAACGACCGCGGCGGGGAGCACGGGTACAGGAGGGACCACGTGGCAACTGCCGGGGTCATGAAGGGCTCGTTTCGTCGCCGGGTGGTCAGCCCAGTCTAGTAAGCCTGCTGGCCTGGGCCCCGACGCCGTGCGGGGCGGGCGGCCCTTTCAGGATGAGCCCGCGGATCAGTTGTCCCGCTTGTCCCGCTCCTCGAACTCCTCATCGAGGTCAAAGTGCCGGAATTCCGTCTCCGGATTCGGCTCCCCCTCCACCACGTACTCATAATCCAGTTGGCGCTCGACTTGGCTGTCGAGGACCTGAAGGTCCTTGTCCGGCAACTTGCTGAGATCTTCCGGGAAGTCATCTTCCGGGCTGAGGTGCAGCTTCTCGGTCATTGCATGGCTCCCTTGGCCAGGGGATGGACTCGTGCTTGCACTGTCCTGGCTGCATTCAGGATAGCCCTTACTGCCGGCGCGGCCGAGGGCCCGTCCTAGGCGGGCTCGGAGCCGACGTTCACCAGCCAGTCCACGCCAAACCTGTCCTTGCACATGCCGAAGATGTCGCCCCAAGGTGCCTTCTCCAGCGGCATGGCGATTGTGCCGCCATCGGCCAGCTTGTCGAAGTAGCCGCGGAGCTCAGCTTCGTTGGATCCGCTCAGGGACACGGAAAAGTTGTTGCCCGGGGTGAAGTCCATGCTGTTGGGCGTGTCCGCGCCCATCAGCACCATGCCGGCGTCCGTCCTGAGCTGGGCATGCATGATTTTCTCCTGCTCCGCCGGGTCTTCGCTGGCGTGGTATTCGGCGAAGGTACTCATGGTCAGTTCCCCGCCGAACACCGACTGGTAGAAGGTCATGGCGTCTTTCGCGTTGTCGCGGAAGCCGAGGTAGGGATTGAGCGTAGTCATGTCCGAAACTCCTTGCTGTTGGGGCGCCGGCCGGGCGGCAACGACGACGGTGCACGGTCCGCCCCCCCCCCGCTGCGGCGGGAGTACGGCTACGGCGTCTGGCCTGCGTGCTCGCCTTCGGCGATTTCCTCAAGGAGTTTGGCGTTGAAGGCCGGAAGGTCACGCGGGCTGCGGCTGGTCACCAGGCCCTGGTCCACCACGACCTCCTCGTCAGTCCAGATCGCGCCGGCATTCCTCAGGTCCGTCTGCAGCGTGTGGTACGAGGTCAGGTTCCTGCCGCTGACCACGCCGGCGTCAATGAGCAGCCACGGGCCGTGGCAGATGGCGGCGACGGGCTTGTGCTGCTCGAAGAAGGCACGCGTGAACGCCTGGGCCTCCTTGTCGACTCTGAGGTGATCGGCGTTGACCACGCCGCCAGGGATGACCAGGGCGTGGAAATCGGCGGCATCGGCCCGCCCCACGGCGAGGTCGACGGCGAACCGCTGCCCCTTGTCGGTGCCGTCGTAACCCTGCAGCTCTCCGCTCTTCGGCGAGACCAGGGTTGGCACACCGCCGGCTTCCTTGACGGCATCCCACGGGCTGGTCAGCTCCACTTGCTCCACACCGTCCGTCAGCAGGAACGCGACCTTCTTGCCGGAAAGATTGTGCTCTGACATATGTCCTCCTCGTGCCGGGCGCGGGCCGGGCAACATTCGTTCAGTGCCGGCGCCAGCGCAGTGTCCCACTTGGTTTGCAGACTTAACTCTAGAAAACCACCAAGTCGTAAGCAAGCTGATGATGCATTGCAGGGACCCCGCCGGCACAGGACGGGAAGCTGAGAGAATAGGCCAATGGAAGTCGCTTTCGGGCTGCTGGCCCTCGTAGCCATCATCTGTGCCTGCAGCGCACTGGGCCAAAGGATCAACCTCTCCGTCCCCCTGCTGCTGGTGCTGGTCGGCGTGGTGTGCTCGTTCCTGCCGTTCGTACCGACCATCGAGCTGAACCCCGAAATCGTTCTGGTCGGGCTGTTGCCGCCGTTGCTCTATGCGGCGGCGCTGCAGACCTCGCTGTTCGATTTCCGTTCCAACCGCCGCTCCATCGGCCTGTTGTCGGTGGGCTACGTCATTTTCGGCACCGTCAGCATCGGGCTGGCGGTCGCCTGGCTGTTTCCCGAGATCCCGCTGGCGGCCGCCATGGCCCTGGGCGCCGTCGTCGCGCCCCCGGACGCCGTGGCTGCGACGGCGATTGCGCGAAAGGTGGGCATGCCCCGCCGGGTTGTCACCATCCTGGAGGGCGAATCGCTGGTCAACGACGCCACGGCGCTGGTCTGCCTGCGTGCTGCCATCGCCGCGATCGCCGGGGCTGTCTCCGCCGCGGAGATTGCCGGCGGCTTCGTCCTGGCCGCCGGCGGGGGCGTGGCGGTGGGCGTTGCCGCGGCCTTCGTACTCACCGCGCTCCGCAAGCGGATCCGCAACGTGGCCATCAACACTTCCACCTCCCTGATCGCCCCGCTTGTGGCCTATCTCCCGGCGGAAGCGATCCACGCCTCCGGCGTCCTGGCCGTCGTCGTCACCGGGCTGATCATGGGGACCAAGGCGCCGTCCATGCCAAACGGGGCGGCACGGCTGAGCCAGCGCAGCAATTGGCACACGGTCCAGTTCCTGCTGGAGAACTCCGTTTTCCTGCTGATCGGGCTGCAGGTCCGGACCATCATTGAGGGCGTCCGGGATGACTCGCTGGGGCCGGAACGGATTTGGTTCGGCTGTGCCGCCGTGCTGCTGGCCGTGCTGGTCCTGCGCCCGGTTTGGGTCTTCCCCGCAACGTACCTGCCGCGGCTCATTCCCGCGGTCCGGCGCAAGGATCCCGCGCCGCCCTGGCAATTTCCGGCGATCGTCTCCTGGGCCGGCATGCGCGGCGTGGTGACGCTTGCCGCCGTCCTGGTCCTGCCAGCGGAGCTGGAGCACCGGTCGGTCCTGATCCTGATGGCCCTCGTGGTGGTGGCCGGCACGCTGACCCTGCAGGGTTTCACGCTCCCGGCCCTGGTCCGGCTGCTGCACGTGAAGGGACCGGACCAGCGCGAGGACGCGCTCAACGAGGCGTCGCTGATGCAGATGGCTACGGCGGCGGGCGTGCAGCGGCTCCAGGAACTGCGTTCGGACGCCGATCCCCCCGAAGTCGTGGCGATGCTGAAACGGCGCACCCAGG
This sequence comes from Arthrobacter sp. P1_D12, assembly GCF_056406175.1. Classification (NCBI taxonomy): domain Bacteria; kingdom Bacillati; phylum Actinomycetota; class Actinomycetes; order Micrococcales; family Micrococcaceae; genus Arthrobacter; species Arthrobacter sp. P1_D12. The sequence continues at coordinate 49,856 of NZ_JBFUAR010000021.1, read as the reverse complement.
AGCGCGGGCTGGCCGCATGGGAGCGGCTGGGCCGGCCGTCCGCCGAAGCCGCCACCCCCAGCCAGCGGTACGCCCAACTCCGGCTGGCGATGCTGGACGCGGAGCGCACCAAGGTCCTCGAGCTTCGGCGCGGCGGCGGATACGCGCACGAGGTCCTGGTCAACGTCCTTGACCGCCTCGACGTCGAAGAGTCCATGCTGGACGCCGCACTGGAGGAACCGGACGCGGACGGCGGCAGCGGCGGCGAGGGAATCGCCCGGCCCCGCGGCGTTTGTCCGCACCTGGAGTCCGCCCCGGATCTCACCGTCCCGTCTGGTCCCTCCTGTGAGGCGTGCGAACGGGAGGGGACGACGACGGTGCATCTGCGGATGTGCCTGCAGTGCGGCAACGTGGCCTGCTGCGATTCCTCGCCGGGAACCCACGCGTACAAACACTTCCAGCTCAGCGGCCACCCCGTCATGCGCAGCGTCGAGCCGGGCGAGGACTGGCGCTGGTGCTACCCGGACGAACTCCTTGGCTAGGCCGCAGACGCCAGACAGCGCCGTCCGGCGCCGGGCCCGGGCGCCCCTGTTCACCGCACCATCCCCTCCGTAGGCTGGAAGGGGACCTGCTGGAAGTGGACCCTGCGAAGAGAAGGCGGCCCGCCGCCGTCGGACGAAAGAGGACACCATGGACAACCAAGACATCCTGGAGCGCATCAAGGCCCTGGTGGAGGAGGAACACGGCCTCCGCGAAGGCTCAACCCAGTCTGGCGGGACCGGAGGCCCGGACGTCCTCCGGCTGCAGCAGGTGGAAGAACAACTGGATCAGTGCTGGGACCTGCTCCGCCAGCGGCGCGCGAAAAAAGACTATGGCGAGAACCCCGACGAGGCGGAAGTGCGGCCGGTCAGCGAGGTCGAAGGCTACCAAAGCTAGCCCCCGGCCCTGACAGGCAGGCAGGCAGGCAGTCCATGCTGATCGCGCTGCTGGGAGACGTCATGCTGGGCCGGCTGGTGAACCGGCACCTGGCAGCGGCCAGGCCTGCCTACCCGTGGGGCGACACACTGGCGGTCCTGGAGCAGGCCGATGTCCGCGTCGCCAACCTCGAGTGTGTCCTGGCGGCCGGCGGCGAGCCCGAGCCCGGCAAGATCTTCCATTTCCGCTCGGACCCGAAGAATGTGGCCAGCCTCCTCGCGGCCGGGATCGACGTCGTCTCGCTCGCCAACAACCACGTCCTGGATTTCGGCCAGGACGCGTTCGGGGAGATGCTGCCGGCGCTGGACGGCTGCGGCATCCTCCATGCCGGGGCCGGCCCCGACCTGGAGACCGCCCGCCGCCCGGCCGTGTGGCGCGKGGGCGCCGKCGCCGTCGGATTCATTGCCTTCACAGACAACGAGCCCGGCTGGGAGGCGGGCACCGCGGCTCCCGGGGTCTACTATGTCCCGGTGGACGACGTTTCCGTTCATGACGTTCCCGTGACCGACGATCCCGTGACAGGCGGCGGCGGCCGGCGCCGGGCACGGCGGGACGGACTCTTGGAACTGGTCGCCAGGACCAAGGCCCGCGTCCAGGTCCTCATCGTGTCAGCCCATTGGGGCGGCAACTGGGGCTACGACGTCCCGGCCGGGCACCAGGACCTTGCCCGGGACCTCATCGAGGCCGGGGCCGACGTCGTGTTCGGCCACTCGCCGCACATATTTCGCGGCGTCGGCATCCACCGGAACCGTCCCATCATCTTCAGCGCCGGGGACTTCATTGACGACTACGCTATGGACCCGGTCGAGCGCAATGACCAGTCTTTCGTGTTCATGCTCGACACCGACGCCGGCGCACCCCGAACGCTTCGGCTGCATCCGACCATCATCGCCGGATTCCAGGTGCGCCTGGCCCGCGGATCGGCACCCGGCATTGCCGCCCGGATGCAGCGGCTGAGCGGTCAGCTGGGCACGCGCGGCCACTGGAACGCCTCCGGCCGCTGCCTTGAGATTCCGCTGGACAGGCCGGCGTTTTAAATCACAGGTTCTGGAATGCAGACCAAGGTTGGTCAAAGGTCCCCCTGTTACCGTTCCGTCAGGCCGTGTCATCCCGCAGGCCGGATTTGGAAGGGGACAGCATCATGGGCGAACACGCCATGACGCCTCGGCAAGCACGGATGGCACCGTTATACTGGCCGCGATGGATCGTGCTCATCATGGTTGTGGGGATGGTGGCGGTCTTGGCCCCAATTATCGTCATCTCCGGATCAGCCACCGCAACGGCGCCTGCCAAGGGGAACTACGTGCCGCAGACGCGCACGTACTTCATCGGCGCGGATGAGGTCGACTGGAACTACGCGCCGACCGGCAGTGACCAGATCACGGGTAAGTCGTTCGACGAAACCGCCGCCGTCTTCACTCAGCAGGGACCGCAACGCATCGGCAGCACCTACATCAAGTCCCTGTACCGGGAGTACACCAATTCCTCCTTCCGGACGCTCAAGCCAAGGACCGCTGCCGACGGGCATCTAGGCATGCTGGGGCCGGTCATCCGCGCCGTCGTCGGAGACACCATCAAGGTGGTCTTCAAAAACAACCTGGACCGCCCCGTCTCCGTGCATACCCACGGCGTCTTCTATGACAAGGGCAGTGAAGGTGCCCCGTACAACGACGGGACCAGCCCGGCAGATCATCGGGACGACGCTGTCGCCCCGGGGATCGTCTACACCTATAGCTACAAAGTTCCGGACCGTGCCGGCCCCGGCCCGATGGACGGCAGTTCCGTAATGTGGATGTACCACTCGCACACGGATGAAGTTGGCGATGACTACGCCGGCCTGGTTGGTCCCATGGTCATAACGAAGGCCAGCGCCGCGCGCACGGACGGCACCCCGTTGGATGTGGACCGCGAATTTTTCGTGCAGTTCAAGGTCAGCGACGAGAACGCCAGCCCATACCTGCAACGCAACATCACCAGGTTCGCCGGGGACCCGGCTTCGGTGGACCCGGGCAATGAAGAGTTCGAGGAGAGCAACTTGATGCACTCCGTCAATGGCTACGTCTTCGGCAACCTGCCACTGGACGCCATGACCATGAAAAAGGGCGAACGGGTCCGCTGGTACCTTATGGGCATGGGCACTGAGGTGGACCTGCACACCCCTCACTGGCATGGCAACACCGTGACGGCTTTGGGAATGCGCACCGATGTAGTGAGCTTGCTCCCGGCGACCATGGTGACGGCCGACATGGTCCCTGACGACCCCGGCACGTGGCTGTTCCACTGCCACGTCAACGATCACATCAGCGCCGGAATGCTGGTCCGCTACCGGATAACCAACGCAACGGCCCCCCGCAACGGCAACAGCGTCCACTCCGGCCACACGTCGTAACCGGAAATTCGTCGCGCCGGTGGCCCGCGGAGCGCCGGCAGTGGATCAGCGACGCGCCGTCCGCCGCCCCGGCCCTCCGGCGCCGCAGAACGGCATGCGTCCGGCGGCCACATGAGGTCCCGTTTACATTCCTGAAACATGCCGGTCACGCGAACTTCACGCCGTCGCGATTCCCGTAACGTGCCCGCAACTTTTCGCCTCACTCCCGGAAACATGGCTCCGCGAGGATTAAATCCGGATCGGGGGGCCGGCGGCGACGTGTCCCGGTACGGAAGACTGACGAGAAGGGACCCGCCGGTGGAGCTCACTGCTGGAAGCGTCTGGATGATTGTGTCGGCAGCGATGGTTCTGCTGATGACCCCGGCCCTGGGCCTGTTTTACGGCGGGATGACCCGGGCCAAGGCCTCGCTCAACATGATGATGATGAGCTTCGTCGCGGTGGGGATCGTCGGCGTGGTGTGGGTCCTCTGGGGCTACTCGATGAGCACCGGGCAAGGCGTCCTCGGCGTGGTCGGAAACCCGTTCGCCAGCTTCGGCCTGAGCGGCCTCATTGGTTCGCCGGACCTGATCAAGGCCGGCTACAGCGCCACTTTTGCCATCCTCACCGTGGCCCTCATCAGCGGCGCCATCGCGGACCGCGCGAAGTTCACCTCCTGGGCCCTCTTCGTCCCCATCTGGATCACCCTCGTGTACTGCCCCCTGGCCTTCATGGTCTGGGGCGGAGGCCTCATGAGTGCCGGCGGCGCCGTAAGTGCCGTCTTCGGCCAGGTCATCGATTTCGCCGGCGGCACCGTAGTGGAAATCGCGTCCGGAACCGCGGCGCTGGTCCTGGTCCTGATCCTGGGCAACCGGCACGGCTTCGGCAAGGACCCCGGTCACCGCCCCCACAACATCCCCTTCATCATGCTCGGCGCGGGCATCCTGTGGTTCGGCTGGTTCGGCTTCAACGCCGGCGCCGCCACCACCGTGGAGCAGGCCGGCCTGATCTGGGTGAACACCCTCGCCGCCCCTGCCGCAGCCATGATCAGCTGGCTGGTGACCGAGAAGGTCCGCCATGGCCACCACACCTCCTTGGGCGCGGCGTCCGGCGCCGTCGCCGGCCTCGTGGCGATCACGCCGTCGTGCGCCAACATCAGCCCGCTCGCCGCGCTGGGCCTTGGCTTCGTGGCCGGTGCGGCCTGTGCCGTGTTCGTGGACCTGAAGTTCACGTTTGGCTTCGATGACTCGCTCGACGTCGTCGGCGTCCACCTCGGCGGCGGCCTGATCGGCACGCTCGCCCTCGGTTTCATTGCGCTCCCGGTGGACGGTGCCGGCGGCGGGCTGTTCTACGGTGGCGGGCTCCACCAGGTCATCGCACAGACCGTGGCCGTCCTCATCACGGTGGCCGTGTCCGGCCTCGGGACCGCGGTGATCGGACTCGCCATCCACAAGACGCTGGGTTTCCGGGTCAGCCGCGAGGACGAACTCGCCGGAGTCGACCGGTCCGAACACGCCGAGACCGCGTATGCCTTTGCCGAGCTCGGTTTCAGCCGGTTCAACCCGTTCGGCCACCACACCGGCGCGGCCTACACCGGCGCGGCCCACGCCGCGACGTCGGCCCACGCGGCTGGCCGGGCACAGGAAAACGCCTCCGCACGCGCAAAGGAAGACAGCCTCGTCTGAGCCGGCCGCCGGGGCCGGCTGAAGTTTTTCCAAAGGGCCCGGGTGTAAGACGCGGTCGGAGGCTTAAGATATGGGCGGGGGGCACTCGAATTAGCGAACTCGCTTAATGGGAGGCCACGATGTTCAGCCAAGCCAGCCGCAAGGCATCAAAACCGAAGCTAACATCGGTGGCGCGGACCCCGCGCAGACACCGGCGCAGGTCCCTTCCCAGACCGGACACATTTTGGTTCGGGCGCGGGCTGGCCTCACTGGCGGCCTTTGCCCTGGCGGCTGGCGGCGGCCTGGTGGCGGCAGCCCCTTCGAACGCCGTCAATCCGGCACAAAACTACATCGTGGTGCTCAAGGACGGCGTCGTGGACGCCGGAGCGGCGGCAGCCGCCCAGCAAAGCGCCTACGGATTCACGGCATCGAAGGTCTACCGCAACGCTGTGAACGGCTACTCTGCCAACCTGACGGCGGCCCAGGCGCAACGCGTCCAGGCCGACCCCAACGTCGACTTCGTCACGGCGGGCCGGACCTTCCAGCAACCGCGGGATCTTGGAACCGCGGCCACCCAGGAGACGCCGTTTTGGCGCAAGCGGATCGCCGGAACCAGCTCAGACGTCCGGAAGGCCCTCGACCGGGGGCCAAGCCGGATCAACGTCAACGTCGCCGTGATCGACAGCGGCATCGATGCGACCCACCCGGACCTGAACGTCAAGGGCGGCGTTGACTGCCAGTCCGGCTCCCCCGTCGATGTGACCCCCGTTGACGTCCTGGGGCACGGAACTTTCGTCGCTGGCGTGATCGGCGCCCGGAACAACCGCCTGGGCGTCATCGGGACCGCCCCGGGCACTCCGCTGTGGTCTGTCCGTGTGGTTGACGACGCCGGCCTGATCTCCGAGGAAAGCCTGATCTGCGCGATTGACTGGGTGACCTCGACGCGCAAGGACGATGACGACAGCAACGACATCGCCGTGGCCAACATCAGCATCGCCGGCGGCGCCGCGGACACTCCCAACTGCGGCAAGGGCACGGACCCAATGCACTACGCCATCTGCCGCTCGGTCCGGGCCGGTGTCACCTATGCCGTCGCGGCCGGCAACGCCGGTGAGGACTTCGCCAACACAGTGCCGGCCACGTACGACCAAGTACTGACCGCCACCGCCATGGGCGATTTCGACGGAAAGTCCGGCGGGGATGCCGCCCCGATCTGCGGCCCCGACGACTTTTCGAAGTACGGGCAAAAGGATGACCAGCCGGCATTCTTCTCCAACTTCGCCACCACGAGTGACGACAAGGCCCACACGGTCGCCGGCCCCGGCGTGTGCATGCTCTCCACCTGGCCCGGCGGCTACAACGTAAGCAACGGCACCAGCTTCGCCAGCCCGGCCGTGGCAGGGTCCGTGGCCCTCTGCATCAGCCAGAAGGCCTGCACGGGTTCAGCCGAAGATGTCATGGAGCAGTACCTGGACCTGACAAAGTCGTACTCGAAGCGGCACCACGACTACGGCTTCGGCGGCGATCCCATCCACCCGATCGGAGGACAGTACTACGGATACCTGACCCAGACGGTGAGCTTCTGACGCTACGGCAGTGAGGAATCCGGCGGCGCAAGTCGCCGCGCAAGCGGCCCTCGGCGAGTCTCAGCCGAGGGTCCAGCCGGGTTTCAGCCCAGCAGCGGGTTTCAGCCCAGCAGCCGGCGTTCATAGGCGAAGGCCACCAGCTGGAGCCGGGTCCCGAGGCCCAGCTTGCCCAGCACGCTCCTGAGGTGTGTCTTGACCGTCGCCTCGGATACGAACAGGCTTCCGGCGATCTCACCGTTGGCCAGCCCCTTGGCCGCGAGCAGGAAGACGTCCCGTTCCCGGGCAGACAGCACCTCCAGCGCGGACAGGTCCGGTCCCCCGGCCGGCACGGTCCGGGCGGCATGCTGGAACAAATCCTGCACTGATCCCGGAGCAATCACGGAGTACCCGGAGTACACGGTCCGGATCGCGGCGAGCAGGAACTCCGGTTCGGCGCTCTTGAGCAGGTAGCCGCTGGCCCCGGCGTGCACGGCGTCAACCACCGCTTGGTCCCGGTTGAACGTGGTCAGGGCGATGATCTTCGGCGCGCCGGTGCCTGCGGCCTCCGCCTGCCGCACGATCCGCCGTGTGGCACCGACGCCGTCAAGGACCGGCATGCGCAGGTCCATGAGCATCACGTCGGGGCACCGTTCGACGGCGAATGCCGCCGCCTGCGCGCCGTCGCCGGCTTCCCAGGCCATCGCCATGTCGGGCTGGCTCTCCACCAGCATCCGGATTCCCGCCCGGAACAGGGCCTGGTCATCGACAATCGCCACGGTAATGGCCGCCCTGGCGTCAGCCACGGTCGCCGGCTTCGGCCAGCGGCATTCCCGGGCGCGCTGCAGGGCTTCCCGCAGGAACCAGGTCCGGCTCCGCGCTGGCGGCGGCAGCGTCGGCGTCGGCCGTCCTTGTGCCGTAGGGGATAAAGACGGTCACCCGGTACTGCTCGCCATCCGGGCCGGACGTCATCCAGCCTCCGGCGAGGTGGGCGCGTTCCCGCATCCCGGCGAGGCCGCGGCCCACCCGCGTTTCGGCGGCGGGGTCCGGGCTGTCCCTGCCTGTGGTCTCCGGGATCCCGGAGGCCGCATGCAGGGTCAGCCCCGGGCCGCTCCAGTCCAGGTGCAGCCGCACCGCGGAGCCGCGGCCGCCGTGTTTCAGGGCGTTGGTCAGGCATTCCTGGATAATCCGGAATACGGCGAGCTGCTGCCCGGCGGAGAGCTCGGCGGGCGCGCCGGACTCGCTTTGTTCGATCTTGAGGCTGCCCTGCATGCGCGCCACGAGGGGCCCGACGTCGCTGAGCCGGGGCTGGGGCGTGACCATGCCGTCGTCGTGCACCCCCTCGATGACGCGCTGCGCGTCCACCAGGGCGCTCCGGGCCGACGTCGCGATGTTCTCCAGGGCGTTAAGCACGGCCCTCGGCTGGTCCTTGCTCAGGTAGCGGGTGCCATCCGCCTGCGCCGCGATCACGGCCAGTGAGTGGGCCAGGACGTCGTGCAGGTCCCGGCCGATCCGGGTCCGTTCCTGCTCCACGATCAGGTCCACCTCGGCTTCCCTGAGGCTGGTCTGGGCGATGGTCCTGGCCTGGAAGAGGCTGCCGCGTTCCTGGTACATCGCCAGCAGAAGTCCGACGGCGGCGCAGGCTGCCGCGATCACCAGCAGCAGCGAAAAGAGTTGCCAGCCGTAGGCTCGAAACGTCCACCGGTCGCCCATGTACAGTGGCGGGAACCAGCCGACGCCGTTGCCGTAGCGCCAGGACAGCATCAGGAAGGTCATGGCGGCGGCGAACACCACGTTGGCGGCCGCCGCAATGAAGCGTGTCCTTCGCCGGGCCGTCCATTGGATGAAGGCCAGGGACACGAACGCCCCGAGGTAGATAGCCCAGTGGTTGGCGTGCATCGCGGGAATGGCGTACCCGAGTTGGCCCGCGAGCAGCCCTGCCGTGAATCCGAGCGACGCGTAGGGCTTCCAGGCGGCGCAGGCAATCGCTGCCGTCATGAGGATCAGCGGCCACGTCCCCTCCCAGGTGTGGAGGCCCGGGCCCATCCGCCCGGCCTCGGCCACGCACCACAGCGTGAAGAAGAGAACGGCCGCCGCAGGGGCGCCCCAATGCCGCAAAACTTTCAGTAGTGGTTCCATGCTGTCACCCTATCCACGGCGGCTGTCACAGGCAGGTCACATCCGGCCGCGCTCCACCTTGGGGCCAGAAGATTCATCTTTCGAGCCAGCCCTCCGTCGACAGCGGGCGTAGTATGGCGGCCATGACCAAGGCAGCGGTTGAGGTCACAGCTCCCGCCGAAGCGGTGCCGTACTCCGTGCTGGACAGCGTGTTCTTCGTGGTGGGCGGAGTTGCGGCTGTGTGGCTGACCGCGCTGCTCGTGCAGTTGAGCTTCGAATGGGGCTGGGCGCAGGTCTGGTTCCTCTTCATCTTCTGGGCCCTGCTCGCCTATCTGGTGCTTCCCCGTCTGCACCGGATCCTGACCCGGCTCTACGTTCCGGACTACTTCATCGGCCGGGCGCGCACCAGCGACGGGCTGCTGGGTGATCCCGTGAACATAGCCCTGCTGGGATCGGAACCGCAGATCCATGGCGTGATGCGGTCCGCGGGCTGGACAAGGGCCGATGACGTGACCCTGGCCAGCAGCCGGCGGATCGTCTCCTCCACCCTCCTGCGCCGCAGCTATCTTCAGGCCCCGGTCAGTCCGCTGTTCCTGTTCGGCCGCCAGCAGGATTTTGCCTACCAGCAGGAAGTCGACGGCACCCCGGGCAAACGGCACCACGTCCGCTTCTGGCGGTGCCCGCCCGGCTGGCTGCTGCCGGGCGGGCTGGCCGTCGACTGGTTGGCGGCCGGCACGTATGACCGCAGCGTCGGGCTGTCCCTGTTTACCCTGCAGATCACCCACAAGATCGATGAGAACACCGACGCCGAACGCGACCATGTGGTCGGCGCCATTACCGGGGCCGATCCCGCGGCCGGGCTCAGGGTGATCCGTGATTTTTCCACCGGCTATCACGCGCGCAACGGCGGGGGTGACACCATCAGCACCGACGGCAATCTCCCGATCGTCGATCTCCGGCAGACCGTCGCGGAGCCGACCGCTGCGGGCTTGCTTGCGTCCGTCTCTGCCCCGGGCGAGGGCCGCACCAGGCGTCCTTCGACCACGATTGTTGGGGCGGTCTTCGTTGGTGCCCGCGCGGCGGCGGCCGCGCTGCTGGCCCTGTCCCTGGTGCTCTTCAAGGACGCGCACGTCGGCTCACTCGTGCAGCCCGTAGCCGGCCCGGCGGTCACGGAGGCCCAGGCGGAATTGGCCGTCAGCGCCGCAACGGTGGTTGTCCTGCTCTTCGCCGTGGCCGAGATCCTGCTGGCGTGGTTCGTGTTCCTCGGCCGAAACTGGGCCCGGACGGTGGCCATGGCGCTGAGCACGGCCGCCATCTGCTTCCAGGCCGTCGATGTTTTCTACGGCGGCCCGGACATCACCCTGAAGTCCAATCTCCCCGGCCTGACCCTGGACATCCTGTTGCTTCTGGCGCTCTCCAGCAAGCGGTCCCGCGACTATGCCCTGCGTCCCCGCAAGGAAGTCAAACGGGATTCCAGCCGTCCCGGCGGCCGGACGCCCTGAATCCCCAGGATCCAGGGGCCCTTGACAGCCCTCTCGCTGCGGGAGCTAGATGTTCAAATAGCCAGCAATCCACCGCAGGAGCAGCTAAGGAGCGGACATGAGCGACGACTCACAGGCGCCCGAGCGTCACCACAGCGAGACCCCCGCCGAAGGTGATGCAACGGCTGAACCCTTCGACGACCGCGCCCATTCCCAGGACGCAGCAGAAGGCCCGGACACCGACGACGAACCGGGCCCCACGGCCTAGCCTCGCTACGCGCTAGCCTCCCTACGCGCGAGCCTCTCTACGCGCGAATTCGCCGGAACGCTGCGGGCTCGCCGGAACTTTCCGGCGAGCGGGGAAGCTTCCGGCGACTTGAACTCGCCTGCCGCGGCCGGTGTCCTGACGGTCCCCGGCGCACACAGTCCTTAACCGGCGAAATATCTTCGCCTGCCAAGGTGTTGCTCCGGCATGACAACAATCGGAATCATCGGTGCAGGACACATTGGCGGCCAGATCGCGCGCAAGGCCGTGGAGCTCGGCTACGACGTCGTGATCAGCAACTCGCGTGGACCGGAAACCCTGGCGGACCTCGTCGCGGAACTGGGGCCCCGGGCCCGGGCCGCAACGCCGGCCGAGGCGGCCGCAGCCGGCGACTTCGCCGTCGTCACCGTGCCGCTCAGGAGCATCCCGGACGTCCCCGTGGAACCGCTGGCCGGCAAGATCGTTCTCGACACCAACAACTACTACTGGGAACGCGACGGGCATATCCCGGCCGTGGATGCCGGCGAGGCCACCACGTCCGGCCTGCTGCAGGAGCACCTTCCCCAGTCCAAGGTGGCCAAGGCCTTCAACCACATCATGTTCTCCCAGATCACCACGGACGGGACGCCGGCCGGCACCCCGAACCGCCGTGCCCTGGCCACGGCGAGCGACTTCCCGGAAGCGGCCGAGCTGGTGACCAGGCTCTACGACGAATTCGGCTTCGACACCGTCAACATGGGCCCGCTCGCCGAAAGCTGGCGCACGGAACGGGACCGCCCGGCCTACGTGATCCGGCAGAACGCGGCCGAGCTCACAGAGAACCTGGCCAAGGCACCGCGCACCATCTGACCCGTCCTGGCCCGGGCGCGCGAATTCGCCGGAAGCCCGCGAGGTCGCCGGACTTTTCCGGCGGGCTCGCAGCCTTCCGGCGAATTCGGCCAGGGGCTAGGCGCTTGGCAAGCAGGCCGGCGTCGGCGGCGGCCGGGTCGAGGGTGGGCAGGATGGCGCCGGACTTCATCTGAGGAACCACGCCGTGGGACACGACGCCCAGGACGGTGTCCGGGACCGCGAGGATCACGACGTCGGCGTCCTTGATCGCGTCCTCGGTGGTGCTGATTTCCCGGACTTGGGCGCGGACGCGGCCCTGGCCTGCCGGCGAGTTTTCGCGTAGTAGATGGCATCGGCCCTGGCTGAGCACCGCGGGATCTTCCTTGCCCTGGAATCACGCGATGAGGCCGCCGTGACGGCGGCCATGCGCTTCCACATGGACACGGCCTCCCGGCGTCTCCTGGCCGGATTCGACGCGGACCAGGGCTCCGCCGGAGGCTAAAATGGACTAACGCCTTCGCCTCGACGCGCGAATTCGCCGGAAGCCTGCGAAGTCGCCGGACCTTTCCGGCGCTCTCGCAGGCTTCCGGCGAATCCGGGCGGGAGCGCGCGGCGCCACCGCAGGACCCGGGGAAATCCTGAACGGGGACGACTCCCGGATGGTCATTCCCCTATGCTGTAGGGGATCCATCTGGGGAGATGGGTCGCATGCAACGAGGGGGACAAGTTGCGTTCAGACTTTGGCGGCCGGGACTATCCGGCTGGGGACGACTCACGCTTCTATGAAGGCGCCCCACGGGGCGGCGTCCGCCGCTCCGCCAGCGGGCGAATTCCACAGTGGGCAGTCGACGAGGCCCTGGGCAAGCTCGAGGACCCTGCCCCGTGGCGCGAAGTCCCCGGCGCTGGCGGCAAAACTCCGAAAATTGTCCGGCCCCGCCGGAAGCGGCCACGGCGCGCACGTCACTGGGGCAAATCCGGCACCTTTGTTGCCATTGCCCTAATCGTGGGGTTGAACTTCCTCCCTCCGCTGTTCGAGCGGTTTGTAATGGCCCCTGTGCGCCCCTACCTGCCCGGCGCCACCGCGCCGCCGCCCGGGGTTGACGCCGCAAATTCCCCGCTGGGAAGGCCGCCGGTCAGCAGCGGCTCGCATGCTTATGCACTGCATCCGGCCCCGGACGGAGTTCAGGGCTTCACTGCCTACGACCCCTGCCGGCCGGTCCACTACGTCGTCCGGCCGGACAACGCGCCGCCCGGCGCAGAACGGTTGATCAGCGAGGCCGTGGATGAGGTCTCGGCTGCCACCGGGCTGCACTTCGCGGCCGATGGCGTCACCTCCGAGGCACCCACCGAGCAGCGCAAAACCTATCAGCCGGACCGCTACGGCCGGAGGTGGGCCCCCGTGCTGATCGCGTGGTCTTCTCCGGAGGAAGTCCCGCAGCTTGCAGGAAACGTTGCCGGGCGTGGCGGGAGCACAGCCGTGAGTGTCTCCGGACGCCCCGCCGTCCTGGTGTCGGGCCAGGTGGCTTTGGACGCTCCCGATCTCGCCAGGATCATGCTGCGGCCGGACGGTCCCGCCTATGTCCGTGCCGTCATCCTGCATGAGCTCGGGCACGTTGTAGGACTGGACCACGTCGACGATCCGACTCAGCTGATGCACGCCGAAAACAGTGGGCTGACCGGGTTCGCCGCCGGCGACCTCGCCGGACTGGCTTTGCTGGGCTCCGGCCCCTGCGTCCCGGAACTCTGACGGACGGGACGACGACGGCGGCTGAACCTCCCGCCGTCGGGGTCCGCCAGCCGCGTCACCGGTCGCGGGCCGGCGCGTCCTTCCCGAACCAGGCCCTGACCAGGAGCCACACGGACCACGCCAGAACAAGGACAATGCCGGCCAGTGTGGGAACGGAGTTTGCCGGGGAGAAGCCTTCGGCCCCGATGATCCAGCCCTGCGCGAGGTAGGCGAGCCCGGACAGCGCCATGAGATAGCCGATTACCCGGGAGATGCGGCGCGCCCCGACAACCACGGCACCGGTCAGGACCAGGGCCACGCCCAGCACGACGCTCTGATAACTGCGCATGCCCCACTCCAGCCAACGGATACCCTCGGCCGTCGCAAACCGCGCAGCTTTCTCCGGTTCCGGAGCCGCAACCCAGGCGTCCACTGCGTGCTTGAGGGCAACGCCGTCGACGGCTTGGAGCGCGGCGTAAAGTGCCAGCGCGGCGACCGCAGCGACAGCGCCGAAGCGGGCCGTCCAGGCCAGGGCCCCGTCCGGTGCTTCCAGGACCACCAGCAGGACCAGCAGCCCGGAGATGATAAGCGCCATGCCGGCGAACTGGCCGAGGTGGACCGCCGTCCAAATACCGCTGCGGGCGTACTCCGCGAACGTCGCCGGGTGGTCGTTTGCGCTGGCCGTGTCGGCATGGAGCAACCCGGCGACCACGGACATTACGAAGCCGGCAAACGCCAGGGTGGCGGCGAGGCGAAGCGGTGCACGGGCTGATGACGGGCGCCCAGACCCGGCCCAAGCCGCCGGCCGCGGATTATGATCTGTGCCGTATTTTTTCATGGCATCGCCCGTTTCGTGCCGACGCGCGGGTGCGCGAAGTGCGCGCCTAAGCGCAGGCTACGCCGATTGCGTCCGCGGAGCCACGGACCTTTGACCGGCATGTCGCGGCCGCACGTGCGACCCGGCGGGACCGCCCGCTAATCCGGGCCCGCTGCACCCATTAGGACTGCGCTCGTCCATGGCCCAACCGCGCAGCGAAGCGCGCCACCGCGTCTTCCGGAGTTGGCGCGGGACCGAAGAGTTCTGCCTGGCGGCTCGTCTTGGCCACGTAGCGGCCGGTATCGAACCAGGCCGCCATGGCTCCCATGTCTTTCATGAGCGGGGCTGACTTTCCCGAAACCTTGCCTACAGCTCGGAGCAGTCCGGCGGGAATGGACACGACCCTGATTTTCTTGTTCGCCAGCCGCGACACCAGACCAGCGCCTTCCTGCATGCTGATCGGCCGGCTCCAGCCCAGATCGATGCGCTCCCCGGCGACGATGTCCGCGTCAACGGCTTCCGCGAGATAAGTCGCGACGTCGCTGACCAGAACGAATGTCAAAGGCACGCTTTTAGAGCCAAGCCAGACGATGCGGCCCTTCTCGAACGGGTCACCGCCCATCTGGGCGATCTGATCGAAAAATGCTCCGGGACGCAGGGCCACGAACGGGACGCCGAGTTCTTCAAGTTTGTCCTCGGCGAGCTTCTTGTGCCAGAAATGCGGCACATTCGGTGTCTGGTCGCTCGTGAGGATGCTCGTTAGCACGAAGCGCGGCACCCCGGCTTTGCTGGCGGCGATGGCGAGATTGGCGTTGCCACGCGTATCGATCTCGTGGGCGTTCTTATTCTTCCCGGTGTACCCGGCCGCCGTCGTGATCACAGCGGCGGCGCCGGTCATCGCGGCGACGAGCGAATCGAGGTCGAGCATGTCGCCGCGGGCTATCTCGACGCCTTTGGCCTCGAGTTTGCCCGCGTCCGAGCTCGGGCGGACAAGCGCCCGCACCTTCTTGCCCCGGTCAAGAAGCTGGTCGACGACCTGCCCACCGAGCGATCCCGTTGCACCGACAACCAGCACGGGTTCCTGTTCAGACATTGTTATCTCCTAAATGTTTTCTCTGCGGCAGCTGCGAAGGGCGGGCACCCGGGTAACCCGGGTAATGAGCCCAAGGAGTTCGACGGCGCCCGTAGCCTGTGAGCGTTTAGTTCGGCGGCGCCTGGCCCGCCCCGCTCCACAGCCGCCGCCACCAGGACCGCTTCGGCTCCGGATCCGGAGGGGCGACGGCGGCCACGGCAGCCCGGCGGCCCCGCCAGCGGTCCAGTTCGACGTCGACGTCCCGCGTCTTGGTGATCACGGGCGGCCCGCCCTGGAGCTGCCGCCGGGCATCGATGACCCGGGCATTGAAGTCCTCCACAATCTCGCGGACCTGCTTTTCGCTGAACTGGGCATCGAGCCGCGCGTCGAGCTCGGCGTCCTCGGTGCGGAGCAGGATCGCCTTCGGGCCCAGGCCGGAGATGTTCTCCCGCTGGATCAGGCCCTTGACCCACCAGTCGGGGTCGTACGCCTCGCCCAGCCCGGGAATCGGTTTGCCGGCGTACTTGAGGTTGTCGAACTTGCCCTGCGCCATGGCGTCCCGGACCAGGTACTCGGCCTTGGCGGCGTCGTCGATCTTGGCGCGCTTTTGCCGGAGTTCCTCCTCGGCGGCGTTGAGCTCGTCGTTCTCCTGCGCGGTGCTGCCGGAGGCCCGCACGGACCGGAGTTCCGCGGCACGCTCCACCCGGCGCCGGAACGCGCTGTTGGAACCACTGACTCCGCTGCTCATCAGTCACCACCGTCCTGTCCTGTCGGAATCGCGGATCTGCCTTCCAGTATGAGGAACAGCCGGGCGGCGGCAAAAGGTCCGCGCGGCGGCGAACCGCGGCCGTTGCACCCCGCTCCCTCGCCGAGACGGGATCCTTACACTCCCGTAACCCGGTGTTAACCCACCCGTGCGAAGCTGGGGACTTCGGATAAAACTAAGCATCCTTCCCATCTTTTTCTGCACAGCAGATCCCGAGGAGTTGCAGCCGTGAACAGCCAAAACCAGAGCGCGTCCGGAAGCCCCCTACAAACCAGCCGCGAGGAAGCGCCAGAGGACCAGAGCAGCACGCACGTCACGCATGTCCGCGAAGACGTGGCCATGGCGGGCCGGTGCGCCAACGTCCACCTGCCCACCGGGCGCACGTGCACGTTGCCCAAGCGCCACCCCGGCTCGTGCAATTTCGTCGGACCCGAGGACGCGGAACACGTTGCAAAGCAATAGATCAAAGCAGTAGGACGAAGCGCACTCCCTACGCAGTTTTGCGCAAGGATTCCGGCGGATCCGGTCCCGGGTGCCACGCCGCGGCTACGCTGATCGGACATTGAGCACCGGATCTAGCTGAGGGAGATCACGTGCCTCGTGAGAATCTGCGTGAAGATCTGCGGCAGCGCACCGAGAACGCATCGGCTCAAAGACTGCCGACTGGAAAATCATCCGCTGCGCCGCGGCCCGTACCACTGGACGCCACAGCCCTGACCCGGGCCGGCATTGCCGGCTGGGCCGCCCGGCTCGGACCTCCCGGAGCGGAAGCACCCCGGTCCCGGAGGCTGGCCCATATCGGCGGTATCGCGGCCATCGCCGCCCTGGTCCTCTACCTGACGTGGCGTGTCCTGTTCACGATGCCGTCGGGGGAATGGAACCTGGCCATCGCCTGGATCCTGGTCACCTTCGAGGCCTTGCCGCTGGCCGGCCTCATCCTGAAGGCGTGGTCAGTGTGGAACATCGACAGCCATCCGCCGGCGCCCGTGACGGAGGCCCCGAACGGCATGCGGGTGGCGGTGCTGATCCCCACGTACAACGAGCCCATCGAGGTTCTGACGCCCACGGTCGCGGCGGCCTGCGAGCTGGCCCCGGCGCATGAGACGTGGGTCCTCGACGACGGCGATCGGCCTTGGGTCGAAGAAATGTGCGTCGCCTACGGCGCCCGCTACGTCCGACGGGCCGTCCACGACCACGCCAAGGCAGGCAACATGAACCACGCCCTGTCCCTGATGGCCTCGGAGAAGGCCGCCGGCGGCCCGGGCATCGACATCATCGCCGTCCTGGACTGCGACCACGTCCCGCTGCCCACGTTCCTCACCGCCACCCTGGGCTGGTTCGAAGACCCCGAGATCGCCCTGATCCAGGGTCCGCAGTCGTTCTACAACGGCGGCGCGTTCGACGACGACGGCATCACGGGTGAGCAGGGCACCTTCTTCAATGTCCTCATGGCGTCCCGCAACGTACCCGGCGCCGGACCCTTCTGGTGCGGGTCGACGTCGTTGTTGCGCCTGAGCGCCCTGGAGGAGGTGGGCGGCGTGGCGACCGAGACCATCACCGAGGACATGCACACCACGCTCAAACTCATCCGGCGCGGCTGGCGGACCGTCTACCACCACCAGACGCTCGCCGTCGGGCTCGCGCCGGCGACGCCGGACCAGTACCTGCTGCAGCGCCGGCGCTGGGGCATGGGTGCCATGCAGATCCTCGTCCACGAGAAGCTGTGGGCGGCGAAGGGGTGGCTGTCGTGGCGGAATTACCACGAGTACCTCAACGGCACGCTGTGGTGGCTGGAGGGCATCGCCACGCTGGTGGCCTTCCTGATTCCGGTGGTGATCATGCTGTCCGGGGCGCAGACCTCCACCGCCGGGCCGCTGCTTTTCACCGGGGTCTTCCTGGTCATGTTCACCGTGCGCCTGTGGGGGTCCAAGCAGCTGATGCGCAACGAAATCCACTGGCCCACGGCCTTCGCCCTGCGGATTTTCCGCGTCCCGGTCGGCCTGGCGTGCCTCTGGTGGCTCATGTCCCGGAACATCCTGGAGTTCCAGGTGACGCCCAAGGGTGCCGCCGACCTCCGGCTCCGGGGCCGGACCCCGCGCATCCTGATCGTGATGGTTGTCCTCATCGCCGCGGTGATTCTTTACGCAGCCRCCGGGCTGGCCGGGCTCGTGCCCTGGCGCACGACGCCCGGTTCCACGGTGGCGTCCGGTGCCTGGCTGGTGCTCGCCGGCGCGGTCCTGGTGCTCGGAACGCGCAGAATCCGGGCCGCCGAATTCGCCACATCCCGCCGCAACGCCTACCGGATGGAGGTGTCCGCGCCGGTAGAGTCCGAGGGCACCAGCGGAGAGCTGCTGGACATTTCGGTCGGCGGAGCCGCAGTCCGCTTCCCGCACGGCACGCTGCCGGCTTCGGGGTCAGTCATGCTCCGGTTGCCGGAGGCCGCGCCGGTCCGGCTGGAGGTCATCCGCACCACCGGGCAACCCGACGGCACCGAGATCGCGTCCCTGCGGGCGGCCGACGACGACTGGGCAACCTACCGTGCGCTCTCGTTGTGGATCTTCCACACGCCCGCAGGGGCGCTCCCCGATTTCCCGCCCGGCGTCCCGGCCGCGGCGTCGCTGCGGGGGCGCTGAGGGCTGGAGGCCGGCGTTCCCGCCCGCTCACTCCCCCTCGAGGCAGAGGATGAACCCGGGAAACACGTGCCGGCCGGGGCGTCCGCCCACCTCGTCAATGGCCCGGCGGATTTGCCGGAGCTGCTCGACGGTCATCTGCAGCGGTGGTTCGTCGGGCTGGTAGGTGGTGAAGATCGGATAGTCGACGCCGGGCTGCCGCGACATTTCGATGTGGCAGCCCAGGACATGGGTGACGGGGTGGGTGGCGCAAAAGCCGATCAAACGGTCGATGGTGCTCACGAACGCTGGCCAGTCCTGGATGTAGAGCCGGCCGGGATAGACCGTGTCTCCGGTGAGCAGTAACCCGGTGTGGGCATCGTAGAACGTCACGGCCGCGTTGTGGTGCCCCGGGCTGGGCCAGCATGCCAAGACGCGCCCGCCGAGGTCCACCTGCGCGGACTGAACGGCGCCGCCGCGGTCGCCGGCGTCCGGGTCACTGGCGTCAGTGAATCCGAAGAATTCCCAGGCATTGTCCCGGGCCGCGTCCACCAGAACGGTGTCGGGACGGGCCGCGAACTGGGCATCGCCTGCGACATGATCGCCATGCGGGTGGGTGTGGAGGACAAGGAGGCCGTAGCCGTCGCGGGGATGGGCGGCAAGCCAGGTCTCCATAAGGCCGTCGACAACACGTCGCAGCGGGAAGAAGTCCGCGGATGCGGTCGCGCCGGTATCGATGAGGACGGCCCTGGCGTTGCCGAACAGCAGGAACATGAACGGCGCCTCGTAGTTGACCGCCATGTTCTGGCGCAGGATGAAGGTGTGCCCGTCGTAGGCGTGGACCTGGATGTCCGGGTCCGTGTTGTGCTTCGGCGACTCCGAGCCGTGGATCCAGGCCACCTCCAGGTCTCCCGACCGGGCGCCACCTGCCGTGAAGTCGGTCAGGTTCGGGGGCGTCTCCATGCGTTCTCCTAGGGGCGTCAGCGCCAGTGGCGGCGGGTGCGGCGGACGTCGGTTCCGCAAAGACGCACCAACACTCCATGATGACCGGTCCCCGTCCGGTCCTCAAACCCCGTCGATTGCTCCGTAGATGCCCTTCTGACAAGTGTTTACGGCACTTACGGAGCAATCGATGGGGCCCCGCAGCTCTGCAGACATCGCCTTGGTCCGCAGACCTAAAACGGGCCGCTTAATTTAGGAGCTTTTCCATACTTTCGGCGCTGCCTGCTGGATAGGCTGAGGTGTCCGGACAAAGCCGCCCGGGAAGGGTGCCAATGTCAGAAAGAAGCCCATGGCCGCAGCTACAGTGGACGACATCCTCGCGGATCTTCCGCTGGGTTTCGCCAGCCTGATGCTTCGGCCTTCCCGCACGGATGCTTCGATCGAACGCTTTCTGATCGTCGACGCCGACGACGAGACCGCCGACGGCGCGACTGCGTTCGTCCTGCTGATCGGCGTTCGCGGACGCTCCGCGTTGCCCGCAGTGCGGCGCCTCTTGAAAAGCCCGCCCCTGATCCTGGCCGTCAAGGGCAGCCCCGACGAACTGGCGGAAGCCGAAGAGCTGCTCCGCGCCGCCGGAACCGGCCTGCTTCTGGTGGACCCGGCGGCAGACTGGGACCGCTTGCTGTCCATCGCCAAGGACCGGATCCAGCCGCCCAGCTACCAGCGCGAAGTGCTGACCCTGCTCGAAGAAGACCTCTTCGCCATCGCCCAGACCACGGCCCGCCTGACCTCCAGCCACGTGGTGATCGAGGACGCCGCCAACAAGGTCCTGGCCTACTCCACGGTCACCAACGCCATTGACGAACTGCGCAAGGCCTCGATTCTGGCCCGGCGCGGCCCGCGCAAATACGAACTCCTGCTCAAGGACCTCGGCGCCTACCGCGAGCTGCACCGGACGCGCCTGCCGGTCCGGGTTCCCGCCCGGCCCCAGGACGGCCTGCGGGAGCGCGTCGCCATCAGCCTGTTCGCCGGTGACCGCATCATGGGCTACATCTGGCTCCAGGAAACCGGCGGGGGCTTCGGCGACGACGTCGACTATGTGCTCACCGGCTCGGCCGCGCGGGCCTCCGCCGAACTGATCCGGTACCGCAACCAGCAATCCGTGCACATGCGCGAGGACCGGATCGTGCGCCTCCTTTCGGGTCCCGCGGAGGCTGCGGCGAGCGCGCACAGCGAGAAAATCCCAGCGGACCGCCCTGCGGCCCTGATCCTGATTGGCCTCTCCGCTTCCGAAGCCCAGGAGAACGACGCCGCACTCAAACACGGCGAGCTGGCCAACCTCGCTTCAATCCATGCAGCCGCCTACAAGCCCTCAGCCATCGTGGGACAGTTTCACGGCGACACCGCCGTGATCCTTCCTGGGCTGCAGTCCGCCAACGCCGGGGCCGGTCTGCGGAGTCTGGCCGAGGCAATCGTCAAGGACGCCAACAAGCACCTCGGCATCAGCCCCTTTGCCGCCGTCGGCCCCGCTGTTCCCGATCTGCTATCAATCCATTCCGTGACCGGAATATGCGAAGCGCTGCTGGGCTGCATGCGCCGCTCCGGCGAAGTTTCGGTTGCCACGGTGGACGATTTCGAAGCCGAGATCCTCTTCCACGACGCAGTGGAGAACTTTACGACGGCGGCCTTCCGGCACCGCAGCCTCTGGGCCCTGCTCCGCGACGACGCGGAACTGGCCGTAACCCTGCGTGCCTTCTTCGACGCGTCACTCGACGTGGCCGAGTGCGCGAAGCGGATGCAGCTGCATAAGAACACCGTCTACTACCGGATCGGCAAGGTCAGCCGGGTCACCGGCCTGGACTTCGGCAATCCCCGCCATGCACTGGTCGCGCTGCTGCATGTTCAGGAGTGGTCCGGCACGCAGAAGGAGCACGTGGGCAAGAAATGATGACAACACTTGATTCGCCGCCGCTTGCCTTATTACTGGATGACATTGTCCGCGGCCACCGGCCCCGGACGGAAGCGGGGTCAGTCCCCGCAAACATTCCCCACCTGCAGTCCCCGCCGTTCGACCGTTTCGGCATCGCGGTTGCCACAACGTCCGGGGAGCTATTCAGTTCCGGCGACGCCGATCTTCCGTTCTCGATCCAGAGCATCTCCAAGGTCTTCACCCTGGCGATGGCGCTCGGCGCCGATAACTCCGGCTCGTTGTGGTCCAGGGTCCTTCGCGAGCCTTCAGGGACGTCCTTCAACTCTTTGGTCCAGCTTGAAGTCGAGCACGGGATCCCGCGGAACCCGTTCATCAACTCGGGCGCTCTGGTGGTCACCGACCATCTGATGGAAAGAACTCCCGACGCCGCCGCCCAGGTCCTGCGTTTCCTCACCGGCCAGGTGGGACAACAGAATGGAAGACAGAGCCCCTTCATCGACGAAATGGCCGCAAAGAGTGAACTCTCCGCCAGCAGCCGCAACCTCGCCCTCGCCCACTTCCTGAAGGAATTCGGCAACCTGCGGCGGCCCGCACAGGCAGTGGTCGAGAACTACGTCCGGCAGTGCTCAATCATGATGACCTGCGTGGAGGTGGCCAAGGCGGGTCTATTCCTCGCGCAGGATGGTCGCGGCGCACAAGGCGCGGTGATCTCCAGGAGCGAGGCTAAGCGCATCGGCTCCATCATGCTGACCTGCGGCATGTATGACGCAGCCGGCGAGTTCGCCTACCGCGTGGGACTTCCCGGGAAAAGCGGTGTAGGCGGCGGCATCCTGGCAATTGTCCCCGGCCAGTGCGCCATCTGCGTCTGGAGCCCGCGGCTGGATTCCAAAGGAAATTCCCTGGCAGGCACGGCGGCTCTCGCTGACCTGTCCGACCGGACCGGGTGGTCGATTTTCTGATCTGACGTACGGCTGTCCCCACAATCTCCCTCCAGAACCCCATTTAGATCTCTGACAGATCGAAAGGAACACCCATGCCCAACAACCCCAATGACGAGGTTGGCTTGTACCAGGCCGATGGCGGCCACGCCCACGCTTCGGATGCCCTGATCCACGCGGAGGACTCGGGCTATCACAAGAGCCTGAAGCCCCGGCAGATCCAGATGATCGCGATCGGCGGGGCCATCGGGACCGGCCTGTTCCTGGGTGCCGGCGGCAGGCTCAACGCGGCAGGCCCGTCACTGGTCATCGCCTACGCAGTCTGCGGCTTCTTCGCGTTCCTGATCCTGCGCGCCCTGGGTGAACTGGTGCTGCACCGGCCCTCGTCAGGATCGTTCGTGTCCTACGCCCGCGAATTCTACGGAGAGAAAGCCGCGTTCATCTCCGGCTGGTTCTATTGGATCAACTGGGCCACCACCACCATCGTGGACATCACCGCCGCGGCCCTCTACATGAACTTCTTCGGCAAATACATCCCTTGGATGGGGGCCGTACCGCAGTGGGCGTGGGCGCTGATCGCCCTCGTCGTGGTCCTTTGCCTCAACCTCGTCTCCGTCAAGGTTTTCGGCGAGCTCGAGTTCTGGTTCGCCCTGATCAAGGTCGCGGCCCTGGTCGCGTTCCTGTTGGTCGGCACCTACTTCGTCATGTTCGGCACGCCCGTGGAAGGACAGGAAGTCGGAATCAGCCTCATCACCGACAATGGCGGCCTCTTCCCCAACGGCCTGCTGCCCATGATCATCCTTATGCAGGGCGTGCTGTTCGCCTACGCCTCGATCGAACTGATCGGTACTGCCGCCGGCGAAACCGAAAACCCCGAAAGAATCATGCCCAAGGCCATCAACTCCGTGGTCTTCCGGATCGCCGTCTTCTACGTCGGCTCGGTCATTCTGCTCGCCCTGCTGCTGCCCTACACCTCGTATGAAAAAGGCGTCAGCCCGTTTGTGACGTTCTTCGGATCCATCGGTATCCAGGGCGTGGACGTCATCATGAACCTCGTGGTCCTCACGGCCGCCCTGTCCTCGCTGAACGCCGGTCTATACTCCACCGGCCGCATCCTGCGTTCCATGTCAGTGGCCGGATCGGCCCCGAAGTTCGCCCAGCGGATGAACAAGGCCGGTGTCCCCTACGGCGGCATCGCCATCACCGCCGGAGTCTCCCTCCTCGGGGTCCCGCTGAACTACCTGGTCCCCGGCCAGGCTTTCGAGATCGTCCTGAACGTCGCCGCCGTAGGCATCGTCGTCACGTGGGCCACGATCGTGCTCTGCCAGATCCAGCTCAAACGGTGGGCAGACAAAGGCTGGCTTGAGCGCCCCACTTTCCGGATGTTCGGCGCCCCCTACACCGGGTACCTCTCCCTGGTATTCCTGCTCGGCGTGCTCGTCATGGTCTTCATCGACTCCCCGCTCACACTGCTGGTGACCCTGGTGGCCTGCGCGCTGATGGTAGGCGGCTGGTACGCCTGCCGGAAGCAGATCCACGACATCGCCGAAATCCGCGACGGCTTCACGGGCGCCGCGCCCGTGCTGGCCAACCGGACCCCAATTCGCTAATCGAACATCCCAGTGCCGTCCAATCCCACAACCCGGCACCCAACGCGAAAGCCTTCATGAAGCCACGAAACCCGCTGAGTCCCGGCCGAACCAGCACTCTGCAGGAACTCGACCCGCCAGCCGCAAACAAAGGCAAGCCGCCGGCGTCGAACGACAGTTGCGAGGACGGTTGCTTCTTCTGCACCGGACCGGAAACAGACTAGCCACCGTTCCGCTGGATTCAGTGGACATGCCATGCCCGCCAACCCAACCCAACCCAAGAAGACAAGTAGTGATGAAAACCGAGTCTGCATCCACAATGACCGCAACCGAAACGCACCCAGTTGAAGGCGACACCATCAAACCCCTGCAGACGGCCCCAGCGGCCATCAAGGACAACTTCAACGGCGCCAGCACCCTCAAGTCCGCCGGCCATGTGATTGTTGATTCGCTCGTGGCGCACGGGGTGGAACGCACTTTTGTTGTCCCGGGGGAAAGCTTCCTGGACGTCCTCGACGGGCTGCACGGCTCGGAGATCGAGACCGTGGTCTGCCGGCACGAGGGCGGCGCCGCCTACATGGCCGAGGCCGACGGCAAGATGAACCAGCGCCCCGGCGTCGCCATGGTCACCCGCGGCCCCGGGGCAGCGAACGCCCACGTGGGCCTGCACACCGCGTGGCAGGACTCCACCCCGATGCTGCTCTTCGTCGGACTGATTCCGTTCGCGCACCGGGACCGCGAGGCGTTCCAGGAGTTCGACATCAAGGCGTGGTTCGACACCGGCGCCAAACGCGTGATGGTCCTCGACCACCCCGAGCGGGCCTCCGAAATTGTCGCGGAGGCAATGTTCGCGGCCATGAGCGGCCGTCCCGGGCCCGTGGTGGTGGGCCTGCCGGAGGACATCATCCGGGTCCCCATTGATCCGGCCCTGCATCCGGCCATCCCGGTGGCCGCGGGCGGCATGAGCAGCACCGATGCCGGTGCGCTGGCTGAGGCTCTGGCGCAGTCGAAGAAGCCGCTCTTTGTCACCGGCGGGAACGACTGGACCCAGGAAGCGGCCTCGGAACTAACCCGATGGCTCGAAAAGCACCACATCCCGGCCGCGGCGGAGTGGCGGACACAGGGGACCGTAACCTTTGACTCGCCCAGCTACGTGGGGCCGATCGGCTACGGCCGGCCCCGCCCCACCTATGACCTCCTGGAGGAAACCGACCTGCTCGTTTTCGTCGGGACGGTCCCGGGGGACGTGATCACGGACGGTTTCGTCTGCCGGCAGGACTGGAACAAGAACAACTTCCTCGTCTCCATCGATCCCTCGCTGCGCGGCCGCTCCGGTCCGGTCTCCCGCCAAATCCTGGCCAAGCCGGATGCCTTCGTCCGGGATCTGGTCAACATCGACCTGCCCGTCAAAGAGGAATGGAAGGCGTGGACGGCCCGGATGCGCGCCGAGCAGCAGTCCTTCGCCAGCCTGCCGCCGTCGACACCCGGCGGCGGTCCCGCGAAGATGGACACCCTGATGGCGAACCTTGTGCCGCTGCTGCCGCAGGACGCCATGGTGACCTTCGGGGCAGGCGAGCACACCAACTGGGCGCACCGGTACTTCCCCACCCGGCGCTACGCCTCGATGATCAGCGCCCGGAACGGTTCCATGGGGTACTCGGTGCCCTCGGCCATCGCCGCCTCACTGGCCAGCCCGGAGCGCCGGGTGGTCACCATCGCGGGCGACGGAGAATTCCTCATGAACGGCCAGGAGCTCGCCACGGCCGCCCAGTACGGAGCCACGCCGCTGATCATCGTGATGGACAACCAGGAGTACGGCACCATCCGCACCCACCAGGAACGCCACTACCCGTCCCGGGTGTCGGGCACGCAGCTGAAGAACCCCGACTTCGGCATGATGGCCCGGGCGTTCGGCGGTTTCGGCATCACCGTCACCCAGGACCGGGATGTGCCGGCCGCCCTCGAGGCCGCACTGGCCGCCATCGACCGGGACGGTGTGTTCGCCCTGGTCCACCTCGTCGTCGAACAGCGGGTCAAGGCCTACTAAATCCACCCTAACTAACCTGGTTGCGCTATCAGTCCTGGTCCTCATTCGGCGCGTCCATAACCGCCGAGACTGATAGCGCAACGGGTGGTTGGAGGGGTGCCTCGAGGCTACTCCCCTGTTTCGCCGTCCACGGCCTCGCGGAGAAGGTCGGCGTGGCCGTTGTGCCGGGCATACTCCTCGATCATGTGGCACAGGATCCAGCGCAGGCTCGGTGCCGAACCGTCGGGCCACGGGCGACGGGCCAATTGGTCCAGGCCACCGGCGGCCAGGGCCTCCGTGACGCTGGCCCGGGACCGGTCCACGGCGTCCTGCCACAGGGTGCGCAGCTGGTCCGGGGTGTCCCCGGCGGCGGAATGCCACTCCCAGTCCGGGTCGGCCTTCCAATCCACGGCGGCAAACGGGGCCTCCCGGTCCCGGGCGTGCAGGGAACGGGAGAACCATTCGCTCTCTACGTAGGCCATGTGCTTCAGGAGCCCGCCCAGTGTCATCGACGAGGCAGCTGTGGTAACCACAAAGCCGGCCGCGTCCAGCCCGGCGCATTTCCACGCCAGGGTGGCCCGCTGGTAGTCCAGGAAACCCAGGAGGGTCGCGGTTTCGTCGGAGGCGAGGGGAGGCTCGGGGCGGCCCTGTTCGTCCACAATTGTCATGCGCGTGAGTCTAGCCGCCCGGCCTCCACGTCGCCGGAAACCGTCCGCTTCGCCGGAAGAGTACGGCGAGCCGGCACGCTTCCGGCGACTTCGACGACGACGGCGGCGGCAGGTTCGGGTTCGACGACGGCCGGGACGGGGACGACGACGGCGGTGGGCATGCGCACGGTCCGCCTGGCGCGCCGGTGGATGACGTACTCGGCCACCGCAAGGTTGATCACCCAGGCTGCCCCCAGGAGCACCGCCCGGGTCGGCTCGTCGGGCGGGCCCACCAGCAGCATCCACGGCAGCCCCGTCAGCGCCTGCGTTCCCGCGGCGACGCCGATCGCGTAGCCGCGGGTCATCCATGCGCCGTGCCGCACAAAATTCCGGCGCACAACCGCCACGACGCCCAGGACAATGCTCGCCGCCATGGCCGAGCCGAAGACCAGCCGCAGCACGAAAAGTGCGGGCCCGTCGCCGGGCGGCAGCGGATAGAAGACGGCCATCCACAGACCGGACAGGGCGGCCAGCAGGCCCGCCGGCGCAAGGATGCGGCCGGCGATGCGGTGCCAGCCCCGGCGTCCCCGCAGCGCGGGGAGGAACTGGAACGCACCGAGCAGGCTGTAGGTGGTGACGCTGAGGATGTGCGTCACCACAGGCACGGGCGAGGCGAAAAACCGGGCGTTCTGGGCGGTGACGGCTGCACCGCCGGTCAGTTCCGTCAGCCGCGCCGCGCCGGCGATCACCGGAATGAGGCTGAGAAGGATCAACCCGGCGGGCACTGGCCACTGGGGGCGGCGGCGGACACGGGGGACGGGGGCGCTGCTGGCGTGTGTTGTCACGGCGTGGTCCTTGGCTGGGATGGCTGGCGGCGGCGGTACATGAATCGCGCGGTGTACGGCGTACACCTGATGCGGCCACGTTAGGTGTACGGCGTACACTTGTCAATGGGGAACCGTTAGGGAAGGGTGGCCGGATGACCCAGCAAGCGGAGCGCACGCGCCGGATCCCGTTGAGCCGGGACCGTGTCCTGGCTGCCGCCGTCGTGCTGGCCGATCAGGTGGGGATCGAGGCGCTGAGCATGCGCCGGCTGGCGCAGGAACTCGGCGTCGTGCCGATGGCGTTGTACAAGCACGTGGCCAACAAGGAGGAACTCCTTGACGGCATGGTGGACGCCCTTGTCAGCGAGATCGATCCTCCCGTCCGCAATGCCGGCTGGAAGGACACAGTGCGCCTGAGGGTGCTCTCGGCGCGGGGGGCGCTGCTGCGGCATCCGTGGGCCCGGCAAGTGCTGGAATCACGCACGAATAAAACGCCAGCGGTCCTCGGTTACATGGACTCGTTCATCGGCATGTTCCTGGCTGGAGGCTTCTCCGTGGACCTGACCCATCACGTCATGCACGCCCTCGGCAGCCGCATGTGGGGGTTTACCCAGGAGCTGTTCAATGACTCCGCCGGCGGGGACGCCGCAGGGCTGGACACCCTTCCGCCGGAAGCGCAGGCGGCCATGTTCCAGGAGATGGCCGAGCGGTATCCGAACATCCTGAAGGTCGCCACCGCCTCCGCGCACCAGGACTCCGTGGTGGGCCAGGGGTGCGATGACCAGTTCGAGTTCGAGTTCGCCCTGAACCTGCTCCTGGACGGCTTCGAGCGGCTGCACCGGCAGCACTGGAGCTCCACTCCGGCACAGACCACTCCGGCGCAGACCTCCACGCCGGCAACGCCCTGACCGGCCCCTACTCCTCCAAGAACCGCAGCAGGTACGGAAGAGTGGTCCGCATGGCCCGCAGGTCACCCCCGCTCGCGGCCAGCTCGCCCAAATAATCGCCGTGGCTACCCGGCACGATCATCAGGCGCGCCCCGGGAATGACCCGTGACATCCGCACGGCATGGTCAGCGCTGACGACGTCGCGGTCGGCGCTCAGCACCAGGGTGCGGGCCGTGATGCGGCGCAGGTCCTCGTCCGGCCAGCCGGGGAAGCTCAGGATCCGCTGGCGGTCCAGTTCGAACATCCGCTCGAGGTGTCCGGGCTCCGGGTTCAGCCGGCGGTCCGCGTCCTGGTACACCTCCGGCATGTCATCGAGGGTTGCCTTTTCCATCCCCTCCCAGAATTCATCGCCCACAGCGTCGCGGCTGGCGAAGGTGGAGGCGGCAATCAGGCACCGCACCATGGACGGATGCCTCATGGCCAGCGCGAGCGCGGTGTGGCCCCCGGCGCTGAACCCGAGCACATCCACGGAGTCCACGTTGAGCTCATCGAGAACGGCCTTGATGTCCTCTGCCGATCCTTCGGCGGTGAGCGGCCGGGCGGTAGCCGCGGTCCGGCCGTGGCCTTCCTCTTCGACGGCGATCACCTGCAGGCTCTCGGCCAGCAGCGCGGGGATGAGGCCGGCGAAGTTGGTCTCGATGCTCGAGCCTCCGCCGGGAATCAGCAACAGCGGGGGCTCGCCGGCCCGCGGGTGACCATGGACCTCGTAGTACATGCGGAGGTCGCCGTTCGCCGCGTAACCGTGGGTGAATGTCACACGGCATGTTACCGCCGCTAATACCGGGCTGAACAGGGCCTTGCGGACGACGGCGGGAGATTCCCGCCGTCGTCGTGTTGCGTTGCAGGTCAGGCGTTGACGGACTCGGCGATGATCGCGTCGACCTGGCCCAGCGCCTCCCTCATGCCTTCTTCCATGCCCATGGCGACGATCTTCTCCATCTGCTCCTCCGCCTCGAACGTGGACAGGATGGTCATTCGGGTGCGGTCGCCGATTGGCTCCAGCGTCACAACTCCGTGGATCGTGCCCATGTCGGCCACGGGGTCGCCGTTGTCGTCCGCGAAGCCATCATCAAACTCCAGCCGGTGCGGGGCGTTGATGGTCACGAACCGCCACCAGCCGCGGGCCTTCTCCCCCTCTGGTCCCGTCATGTAGTAGCTGGCCTCGCCGCCCGGGACGAACTCATGCTTCTCGAAGGTGGCCGGCCACGTGGGCGGCCCCCACCAGCGCTCGAGCTGGCGCGGGTCTTCCCAGATTTGCCAGACGCGCCCAACTCCGGCATCGAACTCGGCGACCACGGTGAGGCTCAGCGCCTCAAGATTCTTGACTGAACTGACAACCGTCATGACGAACTCTCCTATCCTTCAGTTTCCTTCAGCTTGGCCTTGCGATTTCTTGGTTGATCTGGCGCCTGCCTGTGTCTCGCCAGGTTCCGGGGCGGCCGATTCGGCAAGCAGGTCCGCAATCCGGTCGGCGCGCTGGCGCCAAATGACCTCGTAGTCGTCCAGCAGGCGGCGGGCCCGCTGCAGGCCGTCATGGTTGGCCCGCACGATCTGCTCCCTTCCCCGCTTCTCCTTCGAGACAAGGGAAGCGCGTTCCAGCACCGCCACATGCTTCTGGACGGCTGCAAAACTCATGGCGTAGAGGGCAGCGAGCCCGGAGACCGAGTACTGGCCCACTGTCACCCGGCGCACGATGTCCCTGCGGGTCGCGTCGGCGAACGCCTGGAAAAGGCGGTCGAGTTCGTCGTCGTTGAGCTGGGTTCGGAGCTGATCTACAACCATTTGGTTGTAGGATAGTCCGACCGCTCGGGGGTGTCAATGGGTCGGGAAACGACCCGGGCGGCCCCGGCGCTGGGCGGCAAGGGGCCGGTGTGCGGAGCGTGTGCCGAGCGTAGAGTGAGCCCATGAAGCGTGTGGTGATCGACCGCTTCGGCGGCCCCGAAGTCCTGCAGGTGGTGGAGGTCGACGATCCACGGCCCGGTCCGGGCGAAGTCCGCGTCAGGGTCCTGGCTTCGGGGGTGTCCTTCACCGATGCCCAGCTGCGCGCCGGCACCTACCTCGGCGGACCGAAGCCGCCGTTCACGCCCGGCTACGAGCTCGTCGGCATCGTTGATGAGCTCGGGCCCGGTTGCTCGCGGGTGCGGGTCGGGGATCGCATCGGCGCGCTGACGGTGTGGGGCGCCAACGCCGAGCGCGTCTGTGTGCCGGAGGCATACGCGGTGGATGTGCCTGAGGCCCTCGATCCGGCCGAGGTCGTGAGCCTCGTCTTCCCCTACATGACCGCCTACCAGCTGCTGCACCGGACGGCCCAGGCGAAGCCCGGGGAGAGCGTCCTGGTTCACGGCGCGGCAGGCAGGGTGGGCGCCGCCATCCTCGAGCTCGGAGCACTGGCCCGCCTCCGCCTCTACGGGACCGCCGCCGGCCGGGACCGCGCCGCAGTGGAGCGGCTGGGCGCGGTGGCGATCGACTATCAGAACGAGGATTTCCTGGCCCGAGTGCGCGGGCTCACCGGCGACGGCGTAGACATTGCCCTCGACGGGATCGGTGGGCCGTTGACTCTGCGCTCCTTCCGGGCGCTGCGGCCCGGCGGCCGGCTCGTTGTGTTTGGCCGCTACGCCACCATCGCGCGGGGCCGCAAGAACTGGCCGGGCGTGATCGCCTGGTACGCGGCAACGGGGAGCGTCGCCCTCTGGGGCTGGCTGTCACCCCGCCGAAAGGTGCTGTCCTACCGGATCCAGAAGCTGCGCATCCACCACCAGGACTGGTTCAGGGCAGACTTCTTCGCGCTGCTCGAGTTGCTTCGCCGCGGCGAGATTCACCCGGTGGTGGCCGAGCGCCTGCCGCTTTCGGACGTTCGTCGCGCCCATGAGCTGCTGGGGAGCACCGCGGCGAAAGGGAAGATCGTGCTCGTACCCTGATCCGGCATGGTCGCCGCCGCCGCACTACGCGTAATGCCCCGCCGGGTTCGCGGGAAGCCTACGAGGTCGCCGCAAGGTTCCGGCGACCTCGCACGCCTCCGGCGATTTCGCGCGGGCGCGCCACGAGGGAGGATAGTTTTAGGGCATGACGGCAAGCTACAGGTACGACGTCGAGATTCTGCACCTCCTTGTCTCGCCGGCGCACGCCTACTTCGGCCGCGCCCGCGATGGTGCGGCGCAGGTCCCCACGGCGGATGCGGACCACGTGGAACTGGTGGCCGGCAAGGGCATCATCGGCGACCGGTTCTTCGGCAAGGCCGCGCACATGGACGCCGCCGTCACCCTCCTCTCGATCGAGGCCCTCGAGGCGATGGCCGAGGAGCTGGCAGCCGGCCCCTTTGACCCGCTCCTGACCCGACGCAATGTGGTCCTCCGGGGCGCCCACCTCGCTCCCCTGCTCGGCGAAGAGTTCGCGCTCGAATCGAAGGGCAACATGGTCCGGCTCCGGGCCGGACGGCCAGCACACCCCTGCGCGTGGATGGACCGGATGCTTGCACCCGGCGCGCACGCCGCCATGCGCGGCCGGGGAGGCGTGCGAAGCCAGCCGCTTTCGACCGGCCTCCTGAGCCGCGGCCCGGCCGTGCTGGTCAGCCCCGTCCCGCTCGACCCCGGGCAGGCCGGCGTCCCCACGCTGCTGCGCCCCTCCCGGCTGCCGTAGCGCGGCGGAGACGCGGGAGGCGCGGAGACACGAGCGGCGCGGACGACGGCGGGCGTTGCGTGATCCGGCGAGCGGCGATCATGCTCTTTGCCGCGGATGTGGAACAAATGCGCATCCGAATCGTCCGCAGGAAATAGGCTCGGACTCATCGATCAGGCGGCCGCACGGCAACCGTCAAGTGCAAAAACCGGTGAAGGAGCCAGGGTGGACACCCGAAAGCTGAAGTATTTTCTGGCTGTTGTTGACCACGACGGGTTCAGCCGTGCCGCGGAGCACCTGCTCATCGCCCAGCCATCGCTCTCGCAGACCATCGCCGCCCTCGAGAAGGAGCTGGGCGTGCCGCTCTTCCACCGGATCGGGCGGCGGGCGGTGCTCACCGAGGCGGGCAAGGAGCTGATCGGGCCGGCCCGGCTGGTGATGCGCAACCTCGATGCGGCGCAGTCCGCGGTGCAGTCGGTGCGCGGGCTGCGCAGCGGACGGCTGGACATCGTCACGATGCCCTCCCCCGGGATCGAGCCCCTGTCCTCGATGATCGCCGCCTTCACCCGGGCGCATCCCTTGGTCAGGCTCAATGTCAGCGCCGCCTTCACCCCGGAGGACGTCATCGAGTCTGTCCGAAGCGGCAGCACGGAGATCGGGATGGCAGGCTCCCCCACGCCCATCAAGGTTCCCGGCGTTGAGGTGCTGGAGCTCGATCGCCAGCCGCTGATCCTTCTCGTCAATCCCCAGTCCGATACGTTTGGCGCCGCAACAACGATCCAGCGCGAGGAGCTGGCCGGCCACCGCCTGGTCGCGAGCCAGCGCGGTTCGCTGATGCGCTGGCTTGTGGACGATGCACTGGCGCGGGGGATCGACGCCGAAATCGTCGTCGAGGTCGCCCACCGGACCTCGATCCTGCCCTTGGTCCTGGCCGGGGTCGGCCACGCCGTGATGCCGTCGTCGTGGGCGCCCCTGGCCCACAAATCGGGGCTGCGGACGCTGCTGATCGAACCCGTGTCCTACCTGGATGTTGCCGTTCTCAGCCGGGGGGACGACCTGACCCCCGCGGCCCGGTCCTTCCTGGCGGTGGCGCGGCTGCACGCGGCCCCGCAACCGCCAGGACGGACAGACACGCCTCCCCCGGCGCATCATCAATAGGCTGAACCTATCTAGCGGATCGGATCTTGGTCTTGGACGGCATGTGGTGCCGGCCCGTCTACTTGAAGAGGAAGGCAGTGTGACGCTGCTAACACACTCAACGAGGAGGTAGGCACATGAGCGCCACCCAGACATTCAGCATCGCTTCAATCCCCGCCGACGGGGTCGGCATAGAGGTCGTCTCCGCCGGACGCCGGGTCCTGGACGCCCTGGCGCAGAATTCCGGCGGCAAGTTCGCCTTCGAATGGACCGAGTTCCCATGGGGCTGCGAGTACTACGCCAAGACCGGCCAGATGATGGACCCCGACGGATTGGACACCCTCAAGGACTTCGACGCCATCTACTTCGGCGCTGTCGGCTGGGAAAACGTCCCGGACCACATCAGCCTCTGGGGCCTGCGCCTGAATATCACGCAGAACTTTGACCAGTGGGCCAACATCCGTCCGGTGAAGTTCCTCCCGGGCGTCCAGTCCCCGCTGCGCAAGGCCGACACCACCGAACTCGACTGGATTGTGGTCCGCGAAAACAGCGAAGGCGAGTACGCCGGCCTCGGCGGGCGCAACCTCAGCGGCCGCGGCCCGGGCAACGAGGTCGCCCTGCAGACCGCGCTGTTCACCGAGAAGGGCTGCGAGCGCATCATGCGCTTTGCGTTCGATCTCGCCCGGACCCGCACGGTGAAGAAGGTCTCCTCCGTCACCAAGTCCAACGCCCAGCAGTACGGCATGGTCCTCTGGGACGAAACCTTCCAGCGTGTTGCCCTGGACTACCCCGATGTCGCCACCGAGAGCGTCCTGGTCGACGCGATGAGCGCCAAGTTCATCCTGCACCCGGAAGACCTCTCCGTCGTCGTCGCCTCCAACCTGAACGCTGACATCCTCTCCGACCTCGGCTCAGCCCTGGCCGGCAGCCTCGGCCTGGCGGCCAGCGCAAACCTGAACCCGGAGCGCCGCTTCCCGTCCATGTTCGAACCGGTGCACGGCTCGGCCCCGGACATCGCGGGCAAGGGCATCAGCAACCCGATCGGCGCGATCGCCAGCGCAGCCCTGATGCTGGGCCACTTCGGCCTGCACGAGGAAGCCCGCCGCGTCGAGGCCGCCATCGAAGAGGCAACCGGCGCCGGCCACCTGACCCGCGACGTCGGCGGCGACGCCACCACCGCGGACGTCACCGCCGCCATCATCGAGGCCCTGGCCCGCACCCTGGCGGCCGTCTAGCCCTGCGGCGCACTAATACGGACAACGGCACTGAAACGGACGACGCCGGCCGCGCGGCCGCCGTCGAACGCTACACACCGCACGGGGCGGCTGCGCCCAACTGGCTCCCGCCCCGTGCAAACCCCCACACTTAAAGCATCTCCAGAGACATTCCACAATGAGGTAGGAATCATGGGACACATCACCACCGCGGGCACGGACATCCCGGCCCCCAAGAAACGCTGGTACAGGCAGCTGTACTTCTGGGTATTGACCGGCATCGTCCTCGGCATTCTGGTGGGCTGGCTGGCCCCGGCCGCGGGCATTGCCATGGAACCGATCGGCACCACCTTCGTCAACGCCATGAGAATGCTGATCGGCCCGATCGTGTTCCTGACCATCGTCGGCGGCATCGCCAGCGTCGCGGATCTGAAGAAGGTCGGCATGACCGGGCTGAAGGCCCTGACGTATTTCCAGATCGGCACGATCTTTGCCCTGCTCTTTGGCCTGGTCGCCATCAACATCTTCCGCCTCGGCGACGGTGTCAACGCAGACGCCAGCGCGATCAAGACGACGGACTCCGCGGCCAAACTCATCGACGCCGGCGCCCACCAGGAATGGTGGCAATTCCTGACCCACGTCATCCCCACCAGCGTCGTCGCGCCCTTCGTGGAAGGCGACATCCTCCAGATCATCTTCATCGCCGTGATCTTCGGCGTCGCGCTGAACGCCGTGGGCAAGGTCGGAGCGCCCGTCCTGGACGGTGTCCAGCGCCTCACCGGGGTCATGTTCAAAATCCTGGGCTTCATCATGAAGGCCGCCCCGCTGGGCGCTTTCGGCGCGATGGCCTTCGCCGTCGGCAAGTACGGCGTCTCCTCCCTCTCCAGCATGGGCGGGCTGATCGCTCTCTTCTACGCCACCTCGATCCTCTTCGTCGTCGTGATCCTCGGCTCCGTCATGGCCTTCCTGAAGCTGAACATCTTCAAGATGATCCGCCACCTCAAAGAGGAGTACCTGCTCATTCTGGGCACCTCCACTGCCGAACCGGCCCTCCCGGGCCTGATGCGCAAGCTCGAGCACGCCGGCGTGAAGAAGGAAACGGTCGGGCTCGTGGTCCCCACGGGCTACAGCTTCAACCTCGACGGCGCCGCCATCTACCTTTCGCTGGCCGCCGTCTACATCGCCCAGGCAACCAACACGAACCTGACCATCGGCCAGCAACTGGGCCTCATCGCGGTCATGCTGCTCACCTCCAAGGGCGCGGCAGGCGTCGCCGGCGGCGGCTTCATCGCCCTGACCGCCACCCTGGCCACGCTCGGCACCATCCCTGCCGCGGGCATCATGCTCATCTTCGGCATCGACAAGTTCATGTCCGAGTGCCGGGCCCTGGTGAACTTCACCGGCAACGCCGTCGCCACCTTGTTCATCGCCTGGTGGGACCACACGCTGGACGCGGACCGCGTCCGCCGCGTCTTCAACGGCGAAACTGTTGAGCCCCTGCCCAGCGAGGATCCGATCCTCCCGGACGGCTACGGCGACATCGACGATGACCTGATCGAATACGGCCACCACACGCACCCGGACAACAACCCGCAGCGCACAGAACCCGCCGACGCCGATTCGACGGCCGAGGACAACCGCCGCCCCGCCTACTCGGAAACCATCTGACATGTCCAACACCACCGCCCCGAAAACCGTGCGGACCCTGATCGCACCGGACAAGTTCAAAGGCAGCCTCACGGCCGGCGAGGTGGCCGATGCCCTGGCCGCAGGGCTCCGCGCCGGAGCCGGCTCCACCGGCCGGGCCGGAGCGGTCCACTGCGAGCTGCTTCCGCTGGCCGACGGCGGGGACGGCAGTGTGGACGCCGCCGTCGCCGCGGGCTTCACCCGGCACCGCCACACTGTCACCGGGCCCACCGGCCAGCCCGTCCCGGCCGGCATCGCGTTCGACGGCACCACCGCCGTCGTCGAGGTCGCCAACACCTGCGGCCTGGCGCTCCTGCCGGCGGGCCAGCTGGAACCCTTGGCGGCCTCCAGCCGGGGCTTTGGGGAAGCGGTCCTGTTCGCCCTCAGTCTCAACCCGGCCAGGATCGTCCTGGCGCTGGGCGGAAGTGCCAGCACCGACGGCGGCATGGGAATGCTCACCGCCCTGGGCTACGGCTTCCACGACGCCCGCGGCCGGCAGCTCCACGGCAGCGGAAAGTCCCTGGCGCAGATCCACACCATCCGCCGGACCAGGTTCCCCGAACTGGACGGCACGGAACTCGTGGTCGCCAGCGACGTCCACAATCCCCTGCTCGGACCCGACGGCGCGCCGGCGGTCTTCGGACCCCAAAAGGGCGCCGGACCGCAGGACATTGCGGCACTCGAGCACGGGCTGGCGCACCTCGTCGCCGCGTTGACGGACGCCGGGTTTGAGGACGCCGAGGCACTGGCGCAGCGTGAGGGCGCCGGAAGCGCCGGCGGGATCGGCTTCGCCTGCCTGCTGCTGGGTGCCAGGCAGGTCTCCGGCGCCGACTACTTCCTGGACCTGCTCGATTTCAACAATCGCAGGGACAGCTGCGATGTCGTCATCACCGGCGAGGGCAGCATCGACGACCAGACCCTCGCCGGCAAACTTCCGGCCGCCGTCGCCCGGAGGTCCGGAACCCGCCCGATCATCGCGGTGGCCGGCCGTTCCCTCCTCCCCCGGGAAAGATGGTCCGAACTGGCGCTCACCCGGGTCTACACCCTGGCCGAGTACACCGACCAGGACTCCTCCAAAGATCCCGGACTTTCGGCCGCCCTGCTGCAGAGGATCGGGAAGGACATCGCGGCAAGCCTGCTGTAGGCGCCCTTCCGCCGACGAGGGGAACGCCCGCCGGGGGACACCCGGGCGGGCGTTCTTGTCGCGTTCCGTTGATGTCCGCTTGTTGTCCGCCCACTGGCGGGCCGCTGTCAGCAGTAGCGCAACCTGGCCCTGCGGCCTACTGCCTAATCGCTCCCTGGCTCTTCCCGCTCCGCGATTCCCCTCACGCTCTTCACCAGGCTGTCCCACATGCCCTTGGAGTGGTCGGCGTCCTCGGCACTGGCGTTGTTGTCCTGGGCGAGCGTCAGTTGCGTGGCACCGGTCTGGTCCTCGAGCGTCCAGGTCAGCGTGTGGTAGTTCTCCGGCGCATCCGCCTGGCCGCTCAACGGGCTGAAGTGCGTGACAACAAGCCGCCGTCCGGGTTCAAACTCGAGGATGCTGCCCCTGTCCTCGTACTCCTTGCCGTCCCAGGTGCCCCGCCACAGGATGGGTCCGCCTACCGTCCAGTCGGTCACGAGTTCGGTACCGAACATGAACTCCTTGGCTGCATCGGGATCGGTGATGACGGACCATACGCGGCTCGCGGGCGCCTCGATGGTGATGGTCGAGGTCGCCACATACATTCCAGGCATAGCCTTCCTTTCCTCGCGGAGTCGCTCGGCGCCGGCAGCGCCCGGCACCGAGACTACTCCGCCGGGCGGAACGTGCGGAAGCTCCCTAGGCCGGGTAGATCGCGATGGCGGCGGCCTTGATGACGAAGTAGACGCTCATTCCGGGGACGAGGCCGAGGTCGGCTGACGCGGCCGGGGTGATGTCGGCGGAGAGTCGACCGGCACGGACACGGATCTGATCGCCGTGGGGCTCCAGGTCCGTGATGATCACTTGGAATGAGTTTCGCGGGCTGCCGTGCTCTTCGGTGAGGAACACCGATACCGCCGAGGGCGGAAAGACCGCTACTCCGTCCTGCCCGGGCTCGACGGACTCGTCCTGGTGGCCCGCGACGACCATGCCCTGGGCCGTGGTCACCCCGGCGTTGCTGACGGTGCCGGCCACAAGGTTCAGCCCGGCCAGCCCGGCGGCGAACCGGCTGCGGGGTTTTTCCAGGACTTCGCGGGTGGGGCCCTGTTCGGTGATCCGGCCGCCCTCGAGGACGATCACCCGGTCGGCCAGCATGAGGGCGTCGAGGATGTCGTGGGTGATGATGATCGCCCGGCGGCCGGCGAGGACGCGCTTGAGGAGCCGGCGGAGCAGCGGGGCGGCATGGATGTCGAGCGCGGCCATGGGCTCGTCGAGGAGCAGCAGGTCGGGGTCGGCGGCGAGGGCGCGGGCCACGGCCACCCGCTGGGCCTGTCCGCCGGAGAGCTGTCCGGGGCGCCGCGAGGCGAGGGAGCCGGCGTCGACCTCGCTGAGCCAGTGCATTGCCGTTTCGCGGGCCGCTGCGCTGGAGGCGCCGGCGCTGCGTGGCCCGAACGCGACGTTGTCCAGTGCACTGAGGTGCGGAAACAGGAGGGCTTCCTGGGCCAGCAGCGCCGTGCCCCGGGTGTGCGGGGCGCGCCAGATGTTGGTGTCCGCGCTCAGGTCGAACAGGACTTTTTCGCCGATCGTCGCCTTGCCGGCATCGGGGCGCAGCAGGCCGGAGATGATCGAGAGGAGCGTCGATTTACCGGCCCCGTTGGGCCCGAGGATGGCGATTGTCTCGGCCGGTCCGAGGCTGAGGGAGACCTCGAAACTCCGTGCGGCAAGGGTTGCGTCCAGCTGAAAGGTCACCGGAGTGCTCCTTCCGGTGCAACGCCAAGGCGAGGGCGCCGGTAGGAGAGCCCGACGACGGCCACCGCCACGGCGACCAGCAGGAGGGAGAGCGCGACGGCGGCGTCGGCGTCGGTTTCGCGTTGCAGATAGATCTCCAGCGGCAGGGTGCGGGTGACGCCCTGCAGGCTGCCGGCGAAGGTCAGGGTGGCACCGAATTCGCCCAGGCTGCGGGCGAAGGACAGAACGGCGCCGGAGGCCAGGCCGGGGAGCACCAGCGGGATGGTCACCCGGCGCAGCACCGTGCCCGGGCGCGCGCCGAGGGTCGCGGCGACCGCCTCGTACTTGTTGCCGGCGGTGCGCAGGGCGCCTTCGAGGCTGACCACCAGGAACGGCAGGGCAACGTACGTCTGGGCGAGGACGACGGCGGTGGTGGAGAAGGCGATCTGGATTCCGGCCAGTTCCAGGCTTTTGCCCAGGAGTCCCTGGCGGCCGAAGGTGTAGAGCAGGGCGATGCCTCCCACCACGGGAGGCAGGACCAGCGGCAGCAGGACGAAGGCCCGGAGCAGGCGCTGGCCCGGGAACGGGCTCCGCGCCAGGATGAGTGCGAGCGGCACGCCGAGGACGATGCAGGAGGCGGTGCTCGCCGCGGAGGTTCGCAGGCTCAGGCCGAGCGCGGTGAGTGAGGATTCGGAAGTGATCAGCGGGATGAACTCGGACCAGTTGACCCTGGCGACCATTGCCACCAGCGGAAGCAGGACGAAGAGTGCCCCTGCTGCCGCGATGGCGTAAATCCATGCCGGGATGCCTGTGTACCCGGTGCCGCTGCGCCTGTGCATGCCGTTTACGGGGTGCCGAATCCGGCGTCGCTCAGGACCGTCTTGCCCGCGCTGCCGGTGACCGCGGCGATGAAGGCAGCGGCGAGCTCCTTGTTCTTGCTCGTGCCGACCGTGGCGATCGGGTAGGTGTTTACGGCCTGGTCCGACTCGGCGAAGGGGATGCCTTTGACCTTATCTCCGGCGTTCCTGACGTCCGTGACATAGACCAGCCCGGCGTCGGCCTCACCCGAGGTGACCTTGCCCAGGACATCCGTGACGGACGATTCCTCGCTGACCGGCGCCAGGGTGGTGCCGGTGGCTTTTTCGACAGTCTCGGCCGCGGCGCCGCAGGGAACCTGCGGTGCGCAGACCACCACCTTCACGCCCGGTCTGGCGAGGTCGGCGAAGGAGCTGATCGATGCCGGGTTGGACGGCGGAACCGCGATCTCCAGGACGTTCGTGGCGAAGTTGGCCGGGGCGCCGTCGATCAGTTCCGCATCGTTCAGCTTGGTCATGTTCTTGGTGTCGGCGGAGGCAAAGACGTCGGCCGGGGCGCCCTGGGTGATCTGCGTGACCAGGTCCGAGGAGCCGGCAAAGTTCAAAGTGATTTTGGTGCCGGGGCTCTTGGCCTCGAAGTCGCGGGCCAGCTTGGTGAAGGTCGATTTCAGCGAGGCCGCGGCGTAAACGGTGATCGCTCCGGACAGCGTGGGGGTCTCACTGGCCCCGGCGCTGGAGTTGGAGCCGGTTCCGGCTGCCCCGGGCGTGCCGGCGGCACAGCCGGCCAGGCCCGCGGCCAGGGCGCCGGCCGCCAGCAGTGCGGTGACGCGCTTGCGGGCAGTCCTCATATGATGCTCTTTCCGTGGGGCGTTTCGATGATGACGGTGGTGGCTTTGACCACGGCGGTCGCCACGGAGCCAAGCTCCAGGCCCAGTTCCCGGACCGCTTCGCTGCTCATCAGGGACACGACGCGGAAGGGCCCGCACTGCAGCTCAACCTGTGCCATGACTTTGTCAGCGGTGATGCCCGTGACCAGGCCGACGAACCGGTTGCGGGCGGAGCGGCCCACCTTGGTGGGGTCATCGGGAAGCTGTGCCTGGTCGCGGGCCAGGTGGGCAAGCTCGAGGCCGTCCACGGCCAGCCGGCCGGAGTCATCCTTGACCGGGGTCAGGACCCCATTCTCGGTCCAGCGCCGGACGGTGTCGTCACTGACCCCGAGAAACCGTGCTGCTTCGGAGATGCGGAATTTCGGCATGACTCCATAATCACCTATTTGCGGCAATTATGGGCATTCCTATCCGCAAATCAGTAGGAATCCTCGTTTGGGGTCATCCGAGGCGCAGCCGGGTCCGCCCCCCGATCCTCGAACTCAAGCCGCATTTCGGGCCGGCCGGTGGCGCCGTCGTCGGGCGCCGCCCGCTGGGTGGCCACCAGGAGCGACGGCGGGTCGATTTTCCCGCCGCCCGGGACGATAATCGGAGGTGACCGGACAGCTTCTGCCGAGAGGAGCCGGCCGTGGCACCCACCACCCTGCTGGCAGGATTCAGATCTGCGATCGCCGCCCTCACGCTGGGGGTGCTGCTGTTGACCGGAACCGGCTGCTCCTCCGACAACCCCGCGGAAACCACGAAGATCACGCCGGCGACCAACGGGATCAACACAGTGATCGGTCCAATGAAGCTGGCGGACATGCTCATCCTCTCCCACGGAGCGGACCAGCCGGGACGGATTATGGGCACCGTATTCAACACGTCCGCCAAGGACGCG
Organism: Arthrobacter sp. P1_D12; assembly: GCF_056406175.1. NCBI lineage: Bacteria > Bacillati > Actinomycetota > Actinomycetes > Micrococcales > Micrococcaceae > Arthrobacter > Arthrobacter sp. P1_D12. The sequence continues at coordinate 8,703 of NZ_JBFUAR010000021.1, read as the reverse complement.
GTTGTCACCATCTCCGGCGCTTCCGGATCGACGGTATCGATTCCGGTCAAGGCTAACGGCGAAACGTCTTTGGCCCAACCTCCGGCCATGATGCTGGACCCCACCACGGGATCCCCCGGGTCCCTGGTCACGGTCCGGGTGAGCGAGGACTCCACAGGTAAGTCGGCCGAGCTGCAGCTTCCGGTCCTCGACTCCACGCTCCCCGAATACCAGTCGTACATGCCCGCGACGCCCGGATCCGGGACTGCCTCCGGCACCCCATCACCCACGCAAACCGGGAACACCACCGCCCCATCCGGGACCGGGTCCCCCACCTCCAGCCCCTCCCCCAGTCCTTAGCCCGGTCCCAAGCGCCAGCCAACAATGGATCTGGCCCCAGGGGCAACGCCGGCGGCGCAGGAGCAGGACGGGGCTTAGGCAGGCAGGGCCGGTGAACGCCGACCTGCCTGGCGGCCTCTGGCTCTGGCTAGGAGAAGCGTCCCGGCCGGAAGGTGGCCAGCATCGGGTGCTTCGTGCCGGTCATGATCTCGCCCGCGAGAAGTTCTCCTGCGATGAGGCCGAGCGTGGCCCCCGAGTGTGTGAAGGCCACGAAGCAGCCGGGCACCTGGCCGAGTTCACCGAGGACCGGTTCGCCGTCGCCCGGGATGGGCTTGTAGCCGATCTTCCAGGAGGCCGGTTTGAGGTCGGGGTTGCCGGCGATGAGCTTGGATGCTTCATCGGCGAGTTCCTGGACCACGTCATCGGGGATGCTGAAGGAGCCGTCGGCGTGTTCGGTGATGTGCCCTTCATACCAGTCGTGGTCCAGGGCAAGGGTGTTTCCGGGGTTGGGCCGGACGGCGGCCCTGGGGGTGTTCAGCACGGCCTTCAGCTCGTGCTCTAGGGGTTTGGTCAGCACCAGCATGGAGACCGGGGATCCGTTGGGGATCTCGACGCCGAGGGGCGCGACGACGGCGGGAGTTGCGGCACCGCACGCCACGAGAACAGCGTCTGCCTCGTAGGTTTCGCCTGCGGCCGTCTCGACGCCGGTGGCCCGGCCGCCGTCGACCGTCACGGACACCTTGCCGGCGTTGAGTACGAGTTCACCGCCCAAGGCGTGGAACTCCTCCATCAGGAAGTCCACCAGATCGGGCAGGCTGACCCAGCCCTCACCGGGATTGAAGATGGCGTTCTCCGGAACTTCGACCGGATCGATGCCGGGGGTGGCTGAAGAAACTCGTTCGGGCGTCAGAAGCTTCGAGTCATAGCCGATGGATTTCTCGTAGCGGTGGCGGGCTTCCGTGGCGGCTTCCTGGCCGGCGGGATTCCACATGAGGCCACCGCCGAACTGCAGCCATTCCCGGCCGGGGTCCGCGGCGAAGAGCGTGCGGTAGCGGTCCACGCCGGCGACCCGGAGCTGGTGGTACGGCGTGGACCGTTCTCCGGCGGAGTTCAGCCAGGAGAGCGAGCGGCCGGTGGCCTCGCTGGCCAGGCCGTGTTCGGTCAGGAGGATGACGGAGGCGCCGTCGCGGAGCAGGTGGACGGCGGTGGAGACGCCGAGGATGCCGCCGCCGATGATGGCGATGCGCTTGGTTGAGGGCGTGGAGGACATGGGTCTGCCTTTCCTTAAGTAGAGGTGTCTGGGGTACCCGCCAGGGGCACTGGGAGCGGGTGTGCGGACTATACGGAGGCGCGGATATTTTCGATGACCCTCAGGACGTCGAGTGACTCTTCCGGGTCGACCGGAAGTGGGCCCTTGCCACGAAGGGCAGTCGCGAGCTGTGCATAGAACAGCGGATAGGCGCCGGGTTCAGATGCGACTGGGCGCAGGTCTCCATCGACACCCAAGGTCCCCCAATGGGTTTGGGGTTCGACGCCGTAGCCCGGGTCCGTGGGTGTCGTTCCGGCCGCGAGGGCCGGTTCCTGGCCGTCCAAGCCCCACTTCGTGTAGCCGGACTCGGAGCCCAGGACGTGGAAGCGCGGGCCGACCTGCGGCGCCATCCCGTTCATCCACAACCGTGAGCGGACCCCGGATTCGTGGAGCAGGGACACGAAGGCCTCGGTGTCGGCGCCGCCCGGATCCGGGCCGTGGTTCGCCGTTTCGCCGTAGCTTTCGGTTGCCGGGCCAAAGAGCTGGAGGGCCTGGTCGATCAGGTGGGCACCGAGGTCGTTGAGGATGCCGCCGCCCTCGGACACGGCGGCGGTGTCCCGCCAGTTTCCGAAGCCCTCCGGCCGCCACCATTCAAAGCGCGATTCGAAGCTGCGCACCTCCCCCAGCGCTCCTTCCCCGACAAGCTTCCGCAGCGTCAGGAAGTCCGCGTCCCAGCGTCGGTTCTGAAATACCGTGAGCTGCACGCCGGCGTCGGCCGCCCGGGAGATGAGCTTCTGCCCCTGGTCCGATGTGGTGACGAACGGCTTGTCCACCACCACGTGGAGGCCATGGGCGATGGCCGTTGCGGTGAGGTCGAAGTGGGTCAGCGGTGGCGTTCCGAGGACCACCAGATCGAGGTCACCGGACAGCGCAAACAGATCCTCCGGCGTCGGGACGATCCGGGTATCCGGGTAGAGCCTTGCAGCCTCCGTGGCGCGGTCCGGATCCGCCGTGACGATAACGTCCAGCGAGTAGTTGGCATCCGCCGCGATCAGCGGTGCGTGGAAGACTTTGCCCGAGATGCCAAACCCGACGACGGCTGCGCGGATGGGTGCCGCGGCGGTGTTTCCCTTCAGGGTCTCCATCAAAGCACTTCCGAGAGGAATCGCTGGAGGCGTTCGCTTTGCGGGTTGTCGAAGAGGTCGGCGGGCGTGCCTGACTCGACGACCTCGCCTTCGTCCATGAAGACGACCTGGTCGGCGACTTTGCGGGCAAAGCCCATCTCATGCGTGACCACCAGCATGGTCATGCCTCGGCGGCCCAGGCCTGCCATGAGGTTCAGCACGCCCTTGACCAGTTCCGGGTCCAGGGCGCTGGTGGCCTCGTCGAAGAGCATGACTTCCGGTTCCATGGCCACGGCCCGGGCAATCGCGACGCGCTGCTGCTGTCCGCCGGAGAGGTCACGGGGGCGGTGGTCGGCGCGTTCGGCAAGACCGACCTCGGCGAGGCGGCGCCGGGCGCGTTCCCTGGCTTCGGCCTTGGGCATGCCCTTGACACTCCAGAGGGCCAGCGCCACGTTCTCGAGGGCGGTGTGGTCCGGGAAGAGGTTGAAGTGCTGGAACACCATGCCGATGCGGCTGCGCAGGAGGTCCGGTTTGACCTGCAGGGCGCTCTCGCCGGCCAGGAGCACGTCCCCACTCTTGGGTTCGTGAAGCCGGTTGACGCCGCGCAGGAGGGTGGATTTGCCGGAGCCGGAAGGCCCGATGATACAGGTGGTGGTGCCCGGGGCGACGTTGAGGCTGACATTGCGGAGCACCTCGACATCGCCGTAGGCCATGGTCAGGTTCTTCAGTTCCAGGCTGGAGCCATGGAACGTCTCGATGTCCGGAACTGATTCTTTGGCATTGCTGGTGCTGCTTGCGGTGTTGCTGGCGAGGCTCATGTGTTGCTCCCGGTGGTCAGCGGTGAAGCCGCGGCGAGTTCTTTGACTTCCTTGAGACCGCTGCTGGGTGCGGCGGGGCGGCGTCGGCCGGTGCGGAAGCGGTTATCGAAGTAATTGACCAGATGGGTCAAGGGAACCGTGATCAGCAGGTAGAAGATGCCGGCCATGACCAGGGGCGAGAGGTTGCCTGAAAGCACGGCGGCGTCCTGGCCCACGCGGAAGAGCTCGCGTTCCGTGACCAGCAGGCCCAGGAAATAGACCAGCGAGGAGTCCTTGACGATGGCGATGAACTGGTTCACCAGCGCCGGCAGGACCCGGCGGACGCCTTGCGGAACCACCACCAGGGCCATGGACTTCGCGTAGCTCATGCCCAGCGCGCGGCATGCCTCACCCTGGCCTTTGTCCACGCTCTGGATACCGGCGCGGAAGATCTCACCGATGTAGGCGCTGGCGATCAGGCTCAGGGCGATGATCCCCAGGGGGTAGGGCGAGGGGCCGAAGATCGATTGGCTGAAGCGGGCGAAGCCCTGGCCGATCAACAGGATGGTCAGGATGGCGGGGAGTCCGCGGAAGAGGTCCGTGTAGATCCGGGCCGGAACCCGAAGCCACCGCGAGGGAGATATCCCCATGACGGCGACGACCATGCCGAGGGCAACGCCGATAATGGTCGCCGCCACGGAGATGATGAGGGTATTGAGGAGACCGACTCCCAGAAGCTGGGGCAGGACCTCGGCCATTGCGCCGAAGTCGAAGAAGGTGCGGGTGATGGTGCTTAACCAGTCCATGGTTGCTCTCAGACGTAGGTAGCTTGTGGAACCCGGGCGGGCCGCGCAGTGCGGCCCGCCCGGTCAGGTGGCAGCCGGGCAATGTGCCGGACGTGCCGATGGTTCGGGGCCTATTGCTTGCCGGCCGCTTACTTGCTGGGCCGTTTACTTGCTCGGCGCAGGCGTTGCAGTCTGCTCGGCTTTCGGCAGGTACTGCTCGGGCATCGGGGAGCCCGGGAACCACTTCTGGTAGAGCTTCTTCCAGGTGCCGTCCTCCATGGCTGCGGCAAGGCCCTTGTTGAGAGCGTCCTTGAAAGCGCTCTTGCCCTTGGCCACGGCGAAGCCGGCGGGAGCGTCAAAGGACGGGATGTCCGCGGCGCTGATCAGCCCGTACTGCGTTTCATAGGCCTTGGCGGCCTCGTAGTCCAGGAAGTGTGCATCGACGGATCCACTGTTGACGGCGGCGATCGCGGTGTTGTTGTCCGGGAAGCGCACCAGGCTCGCGGAAGTGAAGTTCTTGACCGCGTAGGCCTCCTGCAGCGTTCCCTGCACGACGCCGAGACGCTTTCCGGCGAGACCGTCGGCGCCGGTGATGCCCGAGGTCTTAGTGGTGATGACGGTCAGGTAGCCGGCCAGGTAGCCATCGGAGAAGTCGACGGTTTGCTTGCGCTTGTCAGTGATGCCGATCGCCGCAACGCCGGCGTCGAACTGGCCGTTGGAGACAGCGGCGAGCAGCCCGGAGAAGTCCTGTCCGGTGAAGACGACCTTGTCGACTCCGGCGCGGTGGGCGACGTCTTTGAAGAGCTCGACGTCGAAGCCGGTGAAGTTGCCCTGGGCGTCGGCAAAGGTATAGGGCTTCGAATCACCCAGGCTGGCAACACGGATGGTGCCGGCCTCAATCAGGCCGTAGGGGTTGTCCGCCGGCGAGGACGAGGCGGATGAGCTGCCTCCGCAGCCGGAGAGTGCCAGGACCGCGGCCACAGCAGCGGCGATGAGCGCCCCGGGGCGCATTGTGTTTCCTGTGTTCACAGCGTTTCCAATCGTGGGGGTGAGCAGCGGGGCAGGCAGGCAGTGGGCCCCGTGGAGTGGGACTTTGTCGATGGAAGTCTTGCTGAGTCCGGTCTCAGTCCCTAGGATTGAGACCGGACTCACATCGATTGCTAGAAATGTAATCGAAGCCACATCAGGCGTCAAGGGTCCGCTACGAAAGGCCGTAATGAATAGTGATGCTTCCCGGCGCCGCGATGTCACTGTCGCCGACGTCGCCAAAGCAGCCCAGGTTTCCAAGGCCCAGGCCGCCCGCGCCCTGGGCAACTACGGGGCCGTGAGCGACGACGTGCGCGAGCGGGTGCTGGCTGCCGCCGAGGAACTGGAGTACCGGCCCAACGAGCTCGCCCGCAGCATGAACACCGGGAAATCGCACACCATCGGGGTGGTGGTCGGCGACATCGAAAACCCCCATTTCGGCCTGGCCACGCGGGGCATTACGGACACCGCCAAGCGGAGTGGATTCAATGTCATCCTGATCAATACGGACGAGGATACCGAGGCGGAAATCGACGCCGTGAGGGTGCTCCTCGACAAGCGCGTTGACGGCCTGATCGTGGCACCCGCGTCTTCCGTGGCAACGCAACATTTACGGCGCGTTCACGAATCCGGTCGTCCGCTGGTCCTTTTGGACCGCAAGGCGCCAGGGCTCGACGTCGACACCGTGGCGGTGGACATGGAGGACATCTCCCATGAATCCACCAGCTATTTGCTCAAGTCCGGCCACCGGAGGATCGCCTTCGTCTCCACGCTGAAATCAGCCGGGCCGTACCACGACGGCTTGCAGCTGGACTCGTCCCAGATCTCGGACCGGCGGGACGGAATGAAACGCGCATTCGAGGAGGCGGGGCTGGACCTGCCCGTCGATCTGATCCGCCTCAACGCCGGCGACGACGAGTCCATCAAGAAGATCACCCGCGAGCTGCTGCAGCGCCCGGACCCGGCGACGGCGATCATCGCCTCCGACGGCCTGATCGGCCTCAGCGTGGTGGAGGCGATCCACGAGCTCGGCCTCTCCATTCCGAATGATGTCTCCTTCCTCATGTATGACGACTTCGCCTGGACGCGCCTGACCACGCCCCCGCTCACGGTTATCGCCCAGCCTGTCTACGAAATGGGCGTAGCGGCCGCGTCAGCCCTGATCCGGCAGATCGAAGGCCGCAAGGCGCCGGCGGCCGCACCGACATTCACGGCCGCACTGATCCGCCGCGGCTCGGTCGCGGCCCCGCCGGGGCAGGAGCAGGACAGGGCTTAGTTCTCTGGCGCGGTCCCTGGCCGGCGGATTAACTGAACTGCAGGGAACGTTTAGTGCAATCGGCGGAGGGAGTGTGATCCCTGTGGGCGGACCCATACGGCTGCTGGAATCGGGCCGCCCTCACGCGGTGCCCACGGAAACGGGCGCCGATCCGTCATGGAGCTGACGGTCATTGTCCTCATCACCGCCCTCCTGTTCGCGTGGGCGCTGGTGTCGGCGCGGCTGCAGCAGGCGGACCTGACCGCTCCCATCGTGTTCACCGCTGTCGGCGCAGCCCTGGCCTGGTCCGGGCTGGTCAATGCCGCCTCGGCGCCCGCGCTGATCACCCCGGTTGTCGAGGTCACCCTGGTGTGGGTTCTCTTCTCCGACGCCGCCCGCCTGCCGCTGCAGGAATTGCGCCGGGACGTGGGCCGCTACGTGCGGCTGCTGGGAGTCGGCCTGCCGCTGACGATTGTGTTCGGGTGGGCCCTGGCCGCCTGGTTCTTTCCCCAGTTCGGGTTCTGGCTGGCCCTCCTCGTCGGCGCCGCACTTGCCCCTACCGACGCCGCACTCGGAATACCCGTGGTGACGAATCCGGCGGTGCCGTCGCGGATCCGCCAGCTGATCACGGTCGAAAGCGGCCTCAACGACGGCATCGCCACCCCGGTCGTCATGCTCGCCATCGCCGGCGCGGCCGCCGCAGCAGGTCTGGAGAGCGCCGAAGGCCCAGGCAGCGCGGCCGTCGAGCTTCTCATCGGCGCCGGCGTCGGCGCAGCGGCCGGCGCCGCGGGAGGGTGGCTGCTGCAACTGGCCCGCCGGCGCGGGACCGCAACCGAGGACTTCGCCGGCATCGGCGTCCTGGCCCTGAGCCTGCTCGCCTACAGCGCCGCACTCGCAGTGGGCGGCAACGGCTTCGTTGCCGCGTTTTGCGCCGGGCTGGCGTTCGGCACCTGCGCCGGGGAACGGGCGCCGGCCGAACTGGCCTTCGTCGAGCAGATGAGCGGCCTGGTGTCCCTGCTCGTGTGGCTGGCCTTCGGAGCCATCACCGTGCCGATCATGCTGGCGAGCTCCGTCCCCCTGACCGTCGCCTACGCCGTGCTCAGCCTCACGGTGGTGCGGATGCTGCCGGTGGCGCTGGCCTCGATTGGCGCCGGCCTCGATCGGAAAACCGTCCTGTTCGTGGGCTGGTTCGGCCCGCGCGGCCTGGCTTCCCTCGTATTCGCGCTGCTGGCGCTGGAAGCCCTCGGATCAGTGTCCGATCAGGCCGTGGCCGTCATCACCGCCACTGTGCTGCTCAGCGTGCTGGCCCACGGCTTCAGCGCCGCGCCATTGGCTGCCCGCTACGGACGGGCCGCTGCCGCTGCCGGTCCGGAACCCGGCGGCCCGGTGCCGGTCACTCCCGCCCCCGCCCGGGGGCTGAGCCGCATGCACATCCACCCTCCGCATTTTCGGCCGAAGCGTTCCCGTCCCTAGACCGCACTGAACCGTCCGCGCTGGGCTCGAGTGCCGTCGTCGCCGTTCACGTTCCGCCACAGCGGCTGTGATGAGTCTCACGCGCAAATTTCGCCATCTGGCTTGAGCCTCCCGCGCGGCGCTGTGCACTATGGAAAGGCAAGGCAGGGACTGCGACGTTCCTGCTGGTGCAGCCTGACGAATTTCTGCGACGTTCCGCGTCCGCAGTAAACGCCGGGCACCCATCTTGGTGGACGCAATGAGGCCAAACCGGTGAGCTCGCAAAGCTGCCCACGGTCTCAGGCGTTCCTGGTTTGGCCCCTACGGCGGCTCCGCATCGGTGCGGCAGCCGGACATCCGGATTCATGAAATGGAAGCACTGAACAATGACGTTTGAAACTGCCAACTCTGTAACCCACAAGCTCTGGGACCGCTCCACCATGCACCACGAGCTGGACGCGCTGGTCCACGAGCTCTCCGAGCGCCACAACACCGCCAAGAGCAACATCGCGGTCCACGCCAGCGGCCCGAACACCTTCACCCTCAGCCTGAACCACGGCGCCTAAAGCCCGGGTTCCAGCAGCAGGCCAAACGACGACGGCGGGGGCCACCTCCCGCCGTCGTCGTTTGTCCTTAAAGCCCGCGCATCAACCGGCGCCCACGGCCCCGCGCAGGAACCGCGCAGGAACCGCCCGGG
>NZ_JBFUAR010000020.1:0-60949 GCF_056406175.1 Arthrobacter sp. P1_D12 | reverse complement strand
GGCCCGGCAAATTCAACCAATTCAATACAATAAATTGGTATCAACAAACTTGGCACACTATTGAGTTCTCAAACAACAGACACACCCGGCACCACCACAACCAACAATCAGTCAAGGATCGCTCCGGAGCAACTTTTCAAACTTACCCGGCCGCTTCACCCTAGTCAAATCGGCGATCCAGACTCATTCTTGCCATAGGCTTCTGGGTCTTGGTGGCCGTTCAACTCCGGGGAGCAGCGCGGAAATAAACTCTACCACCACTTGGACCGGCTGACAAAGCGGCACAGAAGACGGTGCAGAAAAGCCCGGAATCACGGGGATTCCGGGCCTCTCGCAAACACTTCCCTACGCGCGCCAGACCTGCTGCCCGGGCGCTGCGCCTAGCTCCTAGCGCCTAGCCCAGCGGCTTGAAGTACGCGGCCCCTAGCGGAGGCAGGGTGACGGTGAGCATGGCCGGTTGTCCGTCCAGACCGTCCTTCGTCGCGGTCAGGGTTCCAGTGTTCTCCACCCCGGAACCGCCATAGCTGGCGGCGTCGGTGTTGAGCACTTCCTGCCACTCGCCGGCGGTCGGGACGCCGAGTAGGTAGTCCGTGTGCGGGCCGCCGGAGAAGTTCACGGCGCAGACCAGCGGGTTGCCGTCGGCGTCGCGGCGGATGAACGTCAGCACATTGCGGTCCGAGTCTCCCCCGTTGATCCACTGGAACCCTTCGGGCTGGTTGTCCCGCTCGTACAGCGCCGGCGTGGAACGGTAGAGCTCGTTGAGGTCCTTGGTCAGGAGCTGCATGCCGTTGTGTGCCGGGATGTCCGCGAGCCACCAGTCCAGGCCGTACTGCTCCGACCACTCCGCTTCCTGGCCGAATTCGGTGCCCATGAAGATCAGCTGCTTGCCCGGGTGGGCCCACTGATATCCCAGGAATGCGCGCAGGTTTGCCAACTGCTGCCACCGGTCACCGGGCATCTTGCGCAGCATGGAGCCCTTGCCGTGCACAACTTCATCGTGGCTGATGGGCAGCAGGAAGTTTTCCGTGAAGGCGTAGACCATCGAGAACGTGATGGTGCCGTGGTGCCACCGGCGGTTGTACGGGTCCTCGGCCATGTATTTGAGCGAGTCGTGCATCCAACCCATGTTCCATTTGAGGCCGAAGCCCAGTCCGCCGCCGCTCGTGGGTGCCGTGACGCCCGGGAATGCGGTGGATTCCTCGGCAATCATGACCGCGCCGGGGTGGGTTTTGTAGACCGTGGCGTTGACCTCCTGGAGGAAGGAGATCGCTTCCAGGTTTTCGCGGCCGCCGAAACGGTTTGGCTGCCACTGACCCTCTTCCCGGGAGTAGTCGAGGTAGAGCATCGAGGCAACGGCGTCCACGCGGAGCCCGTCGATGTGGAACTCATCGAGCCAGTACAGGGCGTTGGCCACCAGGAAGTTGCGCACCTCCCTGCGGCCAAAGTCGAAGATCAGCGTTCCCCAGTCCGGGTGCTCGCCCAGGTTCGGATCGGCGTGCTCGTATAGCGCTTCGCCGTCGAACCGGGCCAGGGCCCACTCGTCCTTGGGGAAGTGCGCCGGGACCCAGTCGAGGAGGACGCCGATGCCGGCTTGGTGGAGTTCGTCAACGAGGTGGCGGAATTCGTCCGGGTGCCCGAAGCGCGAGGTCGGCGCGAAGTACGAGGTGACCTGGTAGCCCCACGAGCCGCCGAAGGGGTGCTCGGCCACGGGCATGAACTCCACGTGGGTGAAGCCGAGCCATTTGACGTATTCCACGAGTTCCTTGGCCAGTTCGCGGTAGCCCAGCCCCACCTTCCAGGAACCGAGGTGGACCTCGTAGACGCTCATGGCCGAGTTGTGCGGATCGCGGGCGGCGCGGGCCTGCATCCACTCGGCATCCTTGAAGACGTAAGAGGGCTCCACCACCCGGGATGCCGTCAGCGGCGGGACCTCGGTGCCGAAGGCCAGCGGGTCCGCTTTTTCCACCCAGTATCCGTGCCGGGTCCTGAGTTCAAATTTGTAGCACGCCCCTGCTACAACCCCGGGAATGAAGACCTCCCACACACCGGTGGAACCGAGGGAGCGCATGGAGTGTTCGCGGCCGTCCCAGCCGTTGAAGTCACCCTTGACTCGCACTGCCTGGGCGTTCGGGGCCCAGACGGCGAAGGACACGCCGTCGACGTCGCCAAGCGAGGACTTGTAGTGCTGCACATGCGCGCCGAGGACATCCCACAGACGCTCGTGCCGGCCCTCACCGATCAGGTGCAGGTCCACTTCGCCGACGGTCGGCAGGTAACGGTAGGGGTCGTCCATGACCTGCGGCTCGTGGTCCTTGTAGGTCACCTCGAGCCGGTAATCCGGCACATGGCCGCGCTCGAGCGGCTCCATCACGGCCACCCATACGCCGCTCGATTCGTGCGTCATAGGCGTCGAACCTGCCGACGTCACGACCGAGACCGCTTCCGCCAAGTGCTTGACCGTCCGGATGGTGACATGGCCATGGTCATCGAGGTGGGCGCCGAGGACCGAGTGGGGCGCGTGGTGTTCGCCGCTGGAGACCCTCGCAAGGGTCTCGCCATCCACGGGCAGTGGCGTGCCGGGCCGATCGATACGTGCTGATCCTGTCATTTTTATACCTTCCGCTGCGGCTTCGGCGGCGACGCCGGAACCTGTACTGCCGAGGAGACGACGCGATGCGTTCACCGGGATGGAGAGCCAGTCCGGCCTGTTCCTTAGTTCGTAGATGACTTCGTAGAGGGCCTTGTCGAGCCAGAGCGCCACAAAGAGCGGCGAGTCGCGGTCGATGCTGCCGGGAATGACGTCGGCGTAGCCGGCCAGGAACGCCTCAGCGCAGTCATCCACCCAGGTCCCGGGCACCACGGCTCCGGGGTTTTCGCGGACGGCGGCGCCGGCGGCGTAGTCGAAGGACCGCAGCATGCCGACAACGTCGCGAAGAGCGACGTCCGGGAAGTTGCGCTCGGAGATGGGGCGCAGGGGCTCGCCCTCGAAGTCGAGGATGGCCCAGCGCGGTGGGGCCCCCGGCTCGCCCGGGACCATGCTGCCGGGCACCTGCAGGATCTGCCCGAGATGGAGGTCGCCGTGGATACGCTGGAGCGGGCCAGCGCTGGTACCCTCGAGCCGGCCGAGGAGACGGTCCAGGGCTTCTTCGTATGGCCCGACGGCCTGGCCGGCCTGGGCCCAGGACTGACGGACGCGCTCGGCCACTCCCGGCGCGATGTCCTGCCCCGGCGCAGATTCGGCGGCTGTGCCCAGGGCCTCGGCGAGCCTGCGGTGTACGGTGGCTGTCGCCGCGCCCAGCGCGTGGGCTTCGGCAGCGAACCCGATCCCCCGGCTGGCCGCGTCCACGGCGAGCCGCCACGCATCGAGTCCGCCGGCGAGGAATTCGTGCGCCACAGCAAGCTCGCCGGAGGCGGGACGGACAGTGGCAGGACGGTGGGCACCTGATGGCTCCGCCCCGGCTGCGGCCGCCGGCACCTCCCACTCTCCGGCCACCCAGCCAAGGGTTGCCGGGACCTCCGCGCTGTGCCCCGCAGTCAGCGCCGCACCGATTTCAACCTCGGGATTCTGGCCCTCGGACAGCACTCGGAAGAACTTCACGATGGCGACTGTGCCGCCGTCCTCGTCGTCGACGATAACCGAGCTGTTCGATTGCTCGCCCGCCAGGACCTTGACCTTGCCTGTTGCGAACGGAAGGCTGTAGCCGGACTCCACCAGGTGGCCGGTGGCGTCGTTGCGCCGTGCCGCATGAGCTCCAGCCAGGCGGCGACGAAGGAGGCGTCGTGGACGCCGTCGTACACCCACTGGTGGGCGGCATCAGCGCGGGTGCCGGGAAGTTCGCCGATCAGCGCGCGTTCTGCCCCCGGAAGGGGTTCTGGCCGGAAACTGAGCGGCACCTGGACGACGTCGGTGCGGCTGCCGCCGGGCGTGGGGTAGGACACCGCGACCAGCAACACCTCGAACGTGGCCCCGCCGGCGCCGGCCTCCAGGCGCAGGCCGCCCGCCGGTTCGAAGGTGAACTCGGCGGTCTTGACAGGGAACCATCGCTGGCGCGGCAGCCAGGCGCCAAGCAGTCCGCTCAAGGCCGGGGCAAGGGCTGTTCGCGTCATCTCAACCCTCGATGGACAGTACGGGCATCGCCTGTGTGAACGGGGATGCCGGGTTGGAGGCGGCGGAACGGATCCGCAACCAGAAGAAATCGTGGCTGCCCAGGGTCAGCGTCAGGGTTCCGTCCTCGCCGATGCCCGGGAACGCCTGGCCGCCGAAGACGTCCCGGAGGCCCCTTCCGGCGAAGCCGGGCACGCGCAGTTTCGTCGCCACGGGGTGCTGGGAGAGGTTGAAGGCGCACAGGATGGTCTCGGCGTCCGCGCCGGCAGCGTTGCCTTCGGGGAGTTCACGCAGATAGGCCAGGACGACGTCGTGGTCAGCCTCCACGTGCTTGAACCCGCCGAGTCCGAAGGCGGGGTGGTTCTTGCGGACGCTCAGGATCTGCCTGGTCCAGCGCAACAGGGACCCCGAATGGGCGGCCTCGGCCTCCACGTTCGCCATGCTGTAGTTGTAGACCAGCGACTGGATCACCGGCAGGTACAGCTTGCCGGGGTCGGCGTGGGAGAACCCGGCGTTCCGGTCCGGGTTCCATTGCATCGGGGTGCGGACCGCGTCACGGTCCTCGAGCCAGATGTTGTCCCCCATGCCGATCTCGTCCCCGTAGTACAGGAACGGGCTGCCGGGCAGGGACAGCAGCAGGGCGTTGATGAGCTCGATCTCGGAGCGGGAGTTATCCAGCAGCGGGGCCAGCCGGCGCCGGATGCCGATGTTGGCGCGCATGCGTGGATCCGGCGCGTACCAGCCGAGCATCGCGGCGCGTTCGTCTGAAGTGACCATTTCCAGCGTCAGTTCGTCGTGGTTGCGCAGGAACGTGCCCCACTGGGCGCCTTCGGGAATGTCCGGCGTGTCCTTCATCGTCTCGATGATGGGGGCCGCCTTCTGGTCCCGCAGCGCGTAGTACAGCCGCGGCATGATCGGGAAGTGGAACGCCATGTGGCATTCCGGTTCCTCTTCGGTGCCGAAGTACTCCACCACTTCGGCGGGCGGCTGGTTGGCCTCGGCAATGATCACGCGGCCCGGGTAGCTTTCATCGACCATCCGGCGGAGCTGGCGGAGGAATTCGTGGGTCTGCGGCAGGTTCTCGCAGTTAGTGCCCTCCTCCTCGAACAGGTACGGGATGGCGTCGGCCCGGAAGCCGTCGATGCCCTGGTCCAGCCAGAACCGCACGACGTCGAAGAGCGCGTCAATGACCTTGGGGTTCTCGAAGTTCAGGTCGGGCTGGTGGCTGAAGAACCGGTGCCAGAAGAACTGCCGGCGGATGGGATCGAAGGTCCAGTTGGATTCCTCCGTGTCCACGAAGATAATGCGGGCGTCTTCGTACTTCTCGTCTGTGTCGCTCCAGACGTAGAAGTCGCCGAACGGACCGTCGGGGTCTTTCCGCGACTCCTGGAACCACGGGTGCTGGTCGGAGGTGTGGTTCAGCGGAAGGTCGATGATGACCCGGACGCCCCGGGCATGGGCCTCGGCCACGAGCCGTTTGAAGTCGCTGATGGTGCCGAACTCGTCCAGCACGGAGTTGTAGTCCGAGATGTCGTAGCCGCCGTCGCGCAGCGGTGACTGGAAGAACGGCGGGAGCCACAGGCAGTCCACCCCGAGCCACTGCAGGTAGTCCAGTTTCTCGATCAGGCCGTGGAAGTCGCCCGAGCCGTCTCCGTTGCCGTCGGCGAAGCCCCGCACGAGCACCTCGTAAAAGACCGCCTTGCGGTACCAGAGGGGATCGTGCTGGAGGCCCGGGGCATTCAATTCAAAGCTCCCCCTCGGGCTGAAGTGCTGGCTCGGGTTCTGCGGGCTAAAACTCACTGGCACTACCTCCGGATGCTAAGAATGTGAACGGGCTCGGCGTGCGGGTCCAGGCGGACGTAGTTGTACTCCCCCCATTCCCAACTCTCGCCGGTCAGCAGGTCATCAACCATGAAACGGCCGTTGTGCGTGAAGTTCTCCGGGTCCAGTTCCAGCGCCGGCAGGTCCAGGGACACCGTGCTCTCCCGGGTGCCGTGCGGGTCCACGTTGACGACGATGATCAGGGTGTCCTTGGTCCCGTCCGCGAGGGTCTTGTGCTTGGAGTACACCACGGTGGAGCTGTCCGAGCTCTGGTGCACCGTCAGGTTCTGCAGATCCCCCAAGGCCGGGTGTGCGCGCCGGATCCCGTTGAGCCGGGTCAGGTATGGGGCCAGGGTGCGCCCCGATTCTGCCGCCGTGTCCCAGTCGCGGGCCTTGTACTCAAACTTCTCGTTGTCGATGTACTCCTCGGCGCCGGGACGGGCCACGTGTTCGTAGAGCTCAAAGCCGGCGTACACGCCCCAGATGGGGCTTGCCGTCGCGGCCAGGGCGGCACGGATCTTGAAGGCCGCCGGGCCGCCGAACTGCAGGTACTCGGTGAGGATGTCCGGGGTGTTGACGAAAAAGTTCGGCCGGAAGTAGGCCGCCGACTCGTGGCTGACCTCCTGGAAGTATGTCTCCAGTTCTTCCTTGGTGTTCCGCCAGGTGAAGTAGGTGTAGGACTGCTGGAAGCCGGCCCGGCCAAGCGCGTGCATCATGGCCGGGCGGGTGAACGCCTCGGCGAGGAAGACGACGTCGGGGTGCTTCTTATTGACCTTGCCGATCAGCCATTCCCAGAACCAGACGGGTTTGGTATGCGGATTGTCCACCCGGAACACTTTGACGCCGTGGCTGACCCAGAGCATCACAATCCTTAGAATTTCGTTGGACAGCCCTGCGGGGTCGTTGTCGAAATTCAGCGGGAAAATGTCCTGGTATTTCTTTGGCGGATTCTCCGCGTAGGCAATAGTGCCGTCGACGCGCGTGGTGAACCATTCCGGGTGGCTTTGCACCCACGGGTGGTCCGGCGCGGCCTGCAGGGCAAGGTCCAGGGCCACCTCGAGTCCCAACTCACCGGCCCGCGCTACGAAGGCGTCGAAGTCCTCGAAGGTGCCCAGATCCGGGTGGATGGCGTCGTGGCCGCCCTCGTGGGATCCGATGGCCCACGGCGAACCGGGATCGTGCGGTCCGGCGATCAGGGTGTTGTTCGGCCCCTTGCGGTGCTGGACGCCGATCGGGTGGATCGGCGGCATGTAGATGATGTCAAAGCCCATGGCGGCGACGGCGTCGAGGCGTTGCGCAGCCGTGCGGAAGTTGCCGGAGGTCCATTCACCCGTGTCGTGGTTGCGCACGGCACCTTCGGAGCGGGGGAAGAATTCGTACCAGGCGCCGGCTCCGGCAAGCTTTCGCTCCACCAGCAGCGGGTAAGGCTCGGAAACCGTCACAAGTTCGCGGATGGGCTGGCGTTCGACGACGGCGGCGACGTCGGCGCCGAAGCCGGCGGCGAGGCGTTCCTCGGGTGTCCGGGACGTGTCTGAGAGGACGACGACGGCCATCCGCAGCGTTCTGCGGTCACCGGAGGGGCGGGAGGCGTCTTCGGAGGCTTCGGCCAGCAGGGCGGCACCTTCGGACAGCATGAGCTCGACGTCGATGCCGGCCTCCACCTTGACCTCGGCGTTGTGGTGCCATGTGCCGTAGCGGTCGTGCCAGGCCTCGATGACGAAGGACCAGTTGCCAGTGGCGGGCGGGGTCAGGAGGCCTTCCCAGCGGTCCGTGCCCATTCCGCGGGGTCCGCGCGGCGGGGCGAGACGGACCCGCTGCCGCTCTTTGCCGCGGGGGTCGAGCAGGACCGCGCTGACCCCGAGCTGGTCGTGTCCCTCCCGGAACGCGGTGGCTCCCACGACAATGGTTTGGCCCTCGACGGCTTTGGCGGGAAACTTTCCGCCCTCCACCGAAGGTTGCACGGCGGTGATCGGAAAGCGGCCAAATCGAAGGCCATCCGTGATCAGGGCCTTGGGCTTTTGCTTGGACACGGCGCTGGTTCGCGAGTTATTCGTCACAGCCTCGACGTTATCTACAAAACGGCCAGAATGCTAAGGCCTCGAACGTTTTCCGGAGGTTTCCGGTTCTGGTCGGAGTGATATCCGTCATTTACGGGAAAGAATCTTAAAGCAGTTCCGGGGCACCGACTTGTCCGTTAGTGTTTCGCAGGTGAAGGCAATCCGCAGATTTACCGTCCGAACCGTACTCCCGGAGTCGATCCGGCCGCTGGCCCGGCTCGCCACCAATCTCCGGTGGTCCTGGCACCGGCCCACCCGGGAGCTTTTCGAGGGGCTCAACCCCGGGATCTGGGCGGAGAGCGCCCACGACCCCGTGACTTTTCTGGGCCTGGTGAGCCGGGAAGAGCTGCAGCGCCTCGCCGCGGACCAGGACGTGGTGCGGCGCGTCCACGCCGCGGCCGATGACCTCGACCGGTACCTGGAACAGCCGCGCTGGTACCAGAGCCTGGGCGACGGCGCGCCGGCATGCATCGCCTACTTCTCGCCGGAGTTCGGCATCACCGAGGTCCTGCCCCAGTACTCCGGCGGCCTTGGCATCCTGGCCGGGGACCACCTGAAAGCGGCCTCGGACCTTGGCGTGCCGCTGATCGGCGTCGGCCTCCTGTACCAGGCCGGCTACTTTAAGCAGTCGCTCTCCCGGGACGCCTGGCAGCAGGAAACGTACCCGGTCCTCGACCCCGACGGGCTGCCCCTGACGCTCCTGCGCGAGGCCTCCCCGGACGGCAACGGCAAACCGGTCCAGATCTCCCTGCCGCTTCCCCAGGGCCGGCGCCTGCTGGCGCACGTGTGGCGGGCCGACGTCGGACGTGTGCCGCTGCTGCTGCTGGATTCCAACGTTCCGGGCAACGACGAGGCCGCCCGCGGCATCACCGACCGCCTGTACGGCGGCGGCGGAGACCACCGGCTGCAGCAGGAGCTGCTGCTGGGCATGGGCGGGGTCAAGGCGCTGCGGGAGTTCCAGCGGCTCACGGGCGTCCCCGCGCCGGAGGTCTTCCACACCAACGAGGGCCACGCCGGGTTCCTCGGCGTCGAGCGGATCCAGGAATTGATGTCCGGCGCGGCGCCGCTGAGCTGGGAGGAGGCCCTGGCCGCCGGGCGCGCGTCCACGGTGTTCACCACCCACACGCCGGTGCCGGCGGGAATCGACCGCTTCGAAATCTCCCAGATTCAGCACTTCTTCGAAGCCGGCCTCGCCCCGGACGTCCCGGTGGCCAAGATCCTGGACCTGGGCCGCGAGGACTTCGCCGACGGCAACCCGTTCGTGTTCAACATGGCCGTGATGGGGCTGCGGCTGGCCCAGCGGGCCAACGGTGTGGCCAAACTGCACGGCGTGGTCTCGCGCGGGATGTTCTCCGCCCTCTGGCCGGGCTTCGATCACTCCGAAATCCCCATCACCTCCGTCACCAACGGCGTGCACGTCCCCACCTGGGTGGACCCCCGCATCGCCGCGCTGGCGCGGGACCAGTTCGGTGCCGAGGCGGAGGCGCAGGGCCGGTGGGACCTGGCCTACAACGTCACCGACGAGGACCTCTGGGCGTTGCGGCGCGAGATGCGGGTGTCCCTGGTGGAGGATGTCCGGCGCCGGCTCCGGGCCGCGTGGAAGAAGCGCGGCGCGGCCGACGCCGAGCTGGCGTGGACGGACTCCGTCCTGGATCCGGACGTCCTGACCATCGGCTTTGCCCGCCGCGTGCCGACCTACAAGCGGCTGACCCTGATGCTGCGCGACCCGGAACGGCTTAAGGCGCTGCTGCTGCACAAGACGCACCCCATTCAGCTGGTCATCGCCGGGAAGTCCCACCCGGCGGACGACGCCGGCAAGAAGATGATCCAGGACCTCGTCCGGTTCACCGACGACCCCGCCGTGCGGCACCGGATCGCGTTCCTGCCCAACTACGACATCGCCATGGCCCGGACCCTGTTCCCCGGCTGCGATGTGTGGCTGAACAACCCGCTGCGCCCGCTGGAGGCCTGCGGTACCTCCGGCATGAAGGCTGCCCTGAACGGTTCGCTGAACCTCTCGGTCATGGACGGCTGGTGGGATGAGATGTACGACGGCGAGAACGGCTGGGCGATCCCGACCGCCAACAACGACGCCTCCCCGGAGGAACGCGACGACATCGAGGCGGCGGCACTGTACGAGTTGCTCGAAAAGCAGGTGGCGCCGCGGTTCTACGGGCTGACCGTGTCCGACGCCGCGGGCGCTGCCGGACCGTCCCAGCCCGGCCTGCAGGCCGTTCCTACGCACTGGGTTTCGATGATCAAGCACACCATGTCCCACCTGGGCCCGGCGGTTTCCGCGGAACGGATGCTCCGGGACTACGTCAACGTCCTGTACCGGCCCGCCGCGATCGCAGGGCGCCATGCCGTGGCGGACAACTACGCCCAGGCCAAGGCCCTGGCGGCATGGAGCTCACGGGTCCGGGCCGCATGGCCGCACATCCAGGTTGAACACGTCGACTCGGTGGGGGTCTCCGAGGACCCGCAGATCGGCGATCTGCTGCAGGTAAATGCGTACGTGGCGCTGCGTGAGCTTTCACCGGACGACGTCTATGTTGAGGTGGCCTACGGCCGGGCAGAGGACACCGATGAGCTGACGGACATCACGGTCGCGGAGCTCAAGGCCGCCGAAGACCTCGGCAAGGGCCGGCACCTCTTCAGCGGCACGCTGGTGATTGACCGTTCGGGGTCCTTCGGCTACACCGTGCGTGTGCTCCCCAAGAACGACGGCCTGGCCTCAAAAGCGGAGCTGGGCCTGATCGTCAACGCCTGACTGTCACCGCGGCCTGACCGTCACCGCGTGGCGTGCTAGCTCTTTTAGAGGCAGACGGCGATGACGTCCAGGCTCTTGCCGGCGTAGCCTTCGGCGTCCTGCAGCGTTTCGCAGATGACGCCGAAGGAGCGGTCCGCGCGGAGCGCGGCGGGCACCTGCCAGATGAACGTGACGGGCGCCTCGCCGTCGTCCGTCACGGCATCCGCGACGTCGTGCAGCGAATCGTGCAGGGCATCCAGGTCCGTGCCGTAGTCCTCCGGGACGTCCAGGAGCTCGCCGAACGTGTCCAGGACCGCCTGCTTGGTGTCGGCGGCGGGGACCACCAGGGCGCGCCGGCCGGCGTCGCCGATTTGCGCCGTGAGTTCTTCGATGGTCCAGGTCTCTGCCGAGTAAATCTTCATGGGGGCCTTAATTTCGAATTGTTTAGGTGCGGTAGATATTGATCGTGTTGGCTTGGACGAGGTCGCGCTCACCGGAGGCGACGCGGGCCCCCTGACGCCGGTCATGGAGTTCGGACGTCGTCACGCGGAGTTCGAAGAGCCGGTGCCCGGTGCCGTCCTCATTGCTCAGCCGAGGCAAGGTGACCTTGACGTCGTCGGCGCCGCCGTTGACCACCACGAGGCCGTCGACGTGCCCGTCGTCGGATCCGAGCAGGAGCTGGATCACACGGTGGCCGGGGTCATGCCACGTGTCGGCGGACATAGGCTGGCCGTCCACATCGAACCAGTGGAAGTAGGACTGGTTGTCACGCGCCGGGTAATCATGCGGCTGGCTGGCCAGAAACTCCTTGCGCAGCCGGATGACGCGCTTGGTGGTGCGCAGCATCGCATGGGATTCCGTGGTGCTGGTCCAGTCGATCCAGGTCAGTGCATTGTCCTGGCAGTAGGCGTTGTTGTTCCCCTGCTGGGTCCGGCAGATCTCGTCCCCGGCGGTGATCATGGGTACGCCCTGGGAAATCATTAGGCAGGCCATCAGGTTCCGCCTGCTTTGGGCGCGCCGGGCGAGGATGTCGCCGTCTTCAGTGGGGCCCTCGAAGCCGTGGTTGTAGCTGCGGTTATCGCCGTGGCCGTCCCGGTTCTGCTCGCCGTTGGCCTCGTTGTGCTTGCGGTCGTAGGCCGTCAGGTCGGCCAGGGTGAAGCCATCGTGGGCCGTGATCAGGTTCAGCGAGGCAAGCCGGGACCGGCCCGAGGACTCGAACAGCCGGGCGGAACCGGAGAGGGCGTCCGCGAGGCGGGCCACCGGGCCGCCGCTGCCACCGCCGTCGATCGCGGCGCGGTCGGCGAGCCAGAAGCTGCGGACGGCGTCGCGGAAATGATCGTTCCAGTCCACCCACCCGGCGGGAAACCGGCCGGTCTGCCAGCCGCCGTAGCCCACGTCCCAGGGTTCGGAAATCAGCTTGACGCCGGACAGGACCGGATCGGCTCCGACGGCGACGAGGAAGGGGTGCCGCGGATCGAATTCGTTGGAGCTGTTGCGGCACAGCGTGACGGCGAGGTCGAAGCGGAACCCGTCGATGTGGAACTCGCTCACCCAGTAGCGCAGGGAATCCAGCACCAGCTGCACCACGCGGGGTTCGCCAAAGTTCAGGCTGTTGCCGCAGCCCGTGGTGTCCACGTACCTGCCGTGGCCGTCGTTGCGGTAGTACTGCATCTCGCCCAGGCCGCGGAAGCTCAGGGTGGGACCGTCCGTGCCGCCCTCGGCGGTGTGGTTGTACACGACGTCGAGGATGACTTCGAGCCCGGCGGCATGCAGCAGCTTGACCATGCCCTTGAACTCGTCCTGGACCGCGTGGGCGCCGGCGGCCTGGGCGGCCTCGGTGGCGTAGCCGGGATGCGGGGCGAAGAACGCCGCCGTGTTGTAGCCCCAGTAGTTCGTCAGCCCGAGCTGCTGCAGGTGCGGCTCGTCCACGTGGAAATGCACGGGCAGGAGCTGGACGGCCGTGACGCCCAGCGAGATCAGGTGCTCGATCATGGCCGGGTGGGCCATCCCGGCGTACGTCCCCTGCAGGTCCTCCGGAATATCCGGGTGCAGCTTCGTCTGGCCGCGGACGTGGGCCTCGTAAACGATCGTGTTGCGCCACGGGACCCGCGGGCTGCGGTCCAGACCCCAGTCAAAGTCGTTACCGACCCGGACGCTGGTGATCAGCTCATCGCGTTCGTCGACGGCCCGGCCGTAGGGGTCCATCAGCAGCGGCTGCTCGCCGGCGGCATCGAAATCCGTGGCGGGCATGGACAGCGGGAGGGCCTCGTGTTCCGGGGAGGACCGGAAGCCATAGCGCGAGCCGGCGGGAATGCCCTCAACAATTCCGTGGTGGACGCCGTCGGTGACGTTGGGCAGGGTCTTCACCTGCCAGGTTCCCCCGGGCGCCTGATATTCGATCTCCAGCGTGGTTACGCCGGGCGCGTAGACGGCCACGTTGGCGAACGCGCCCCGGGGATCGTCCACTGCCGGCGACCCGGTATGTGGAACGCTGATCCCCAGCGGAAACGCCCGCGAAGCGTCTACGGTGGAAGCGGTATCTATGTAAGACATAACCATTGCTTAAAGCTTAGCCGGGCCAGACAAATGGCCCCCGTTTTCGTTTTCATGACGTTTTGCAGTGTACGGACCGCCGCACTGCATACTGTAATGGAGCGCCGAGTTGGAGGTAATTGTGCGCGTTGCACTAGCCCAAATCATTACCGGCCGTGACGTGGCCGCAAACCTGGACCTCGTGGACGCCTACGCGCGCCAGGCCAAGGCCGGCGGCGCGGACCTCGTGGTGTTCCCGGAAGCAACCATGCGGGCCTTCGGCAATTCGCTCCTCGATATCGCCGAGCCGCTGGACGGCCCGTGGGCATCCCGCGTCCGTGACCTCGCCGCAGAGCTCGGCCTGGTGATCGTCGCCGGCATGTTCACTCCCGGCACCGCCGGCAACGGCGCCAAGGTGCGCAACACCCTGCTGGTCACCGGGCGCGGCCTCGAGGCCAGCTACGACAAAATCCATCTGTTCGATGCCTTCGGTTTCGCCGAGTCGGACACGGTTGACGCCGGCACCGCCCCCGTCACCTTCGAGCTCGACGGCGTGACGTTCGGCCTCGCCACGTGCTACGACGTCCGATTCCCGGACCTGTTCACGGAAAACGCGGACCTCGGCGCCGACGTCAACATTGTGTGCGCCTCCTGGGGCTCGGGCCCCGGCAAGGCCGAGCAGTGGAAGCTCCTGGCCCGCGCCCGCGCCCTGGACTCCACCACCCTGATCCTCGCCTGCGGCCAGGGCGACCCCGCCAGCGTGGGTCACCCGGCCAAGGGTTCCGCCCCCACCGGCGTCGGGCACTCCGTGGTGGTCTCCCCCATGGGCGACGTCCTCGAAGAGCTCGACGGCGCCCCCGGACTGCTGTTCGCCGACCTGGACACCGCCGTCGTCCAGGAAGCCCGCACCAAACTCCCGGTCCTGGCCAACCGCCACAAGTTCTAAGTCACTATCGGCCAAGTTCCCTCACTTTTGGCACGTTAAGGCACGTTAAACGGAAACGCTCCACCACGTTTCGCACGTTTAACCGAAGCGCTCCCCCACAAGAAGTGAGGGAGCGCTTAGCCGTTTACCGCGAAAGGTGAGGGAGCGTTTGACGTTTTACGACCAAAGGTGAGGGAGCGTCGGAGACGGGACCGGAGTTTTGCTAAGGAGCGCATCGCCGACCAGAGACGGTGAAGGCCGCCCGCGGCCGAAAGCGTCGACGGGAGGTGTCTAAGCGACGGCAAAACTTCGGTTCCGGCGAAGCCGGCCCCGAACGCAGGACTACTTTGCGGCGCGCTGGCGGGAGATTTCGTAGAGGGAGATGCCGACGGCCATGGAGGCGTTGAGGGATTCCATGGCGGAGTCGATCGGGATGGAGACGATCTGGTCGCAGTTTTCGCGGACCAGGCGGCTCAGGCCCTTGCCCTCGGACCCGACGACGATGCACACCGGTTCGGTGGCCAGAGTGAGCTCGGGCAGCGAGACGTCGCCGTCGCCGTCGAGACCCAGGACGTAGATCCCCATGTTCTTGAACGCCTTGAGCGTGTTGTTCAGGTTGGCCGCGCGGGCGACGGGGACGCGGACGGCTGCACCGGCGCTGGTCTTCCAGGCCGAGGCGGTGACGCCCACGGAGCGGCGCTCCGGGACGACGACGCCGTGGCCGCTGAAAGCCGAGACGGAGCGGATGATCGCGCCGAGGTTTCGGGGATCGGTGATGCCGTCGAGTGCGACGAAGAGCGGGGCGTTGGCTACGTGGCCCTTCTTCCAGGCCTCGAGGGTTTCTTCGGCGAGCTCGTACGCGTCCTGGTATTCGTACGGCGGGATCTGCAGCACGAGGCCCTGGTGGATGGCGTCGTCGGTCATCCGGTCGAGCTCGGGCTTGCCGGTTTCCATCAGCGGGATGCCGCGTTCGGCGGCCAGCTTCAGGGATTCCTTGACGCGGTCGTCCATTTCGATGCGGACGGCGACGTGCAGGGCCTTGGCCGGGATGCCGGCGCGCAGGGCTTCGACCACCGAGTTGCGCCCGGTGACGACCTCTTCGGTGGCGCGGCCCTTGGGACCGGAGCGGCCGGTGCGGGCGGCGGCGCTGGTAGTGCGGCTTCCGCTGGCGCGCTTGGCCTCGGAGCGTTCGGCGAGCTGCTTGTTCTTGTATGCCTTGTGGTAGGGGCGGTCCTCCGCCTTCGGCGTGGGGCCCTTGCCCTCAAGTGCCTTGCGGCCGTGACCGCCGGTACCGACGGAGGGGCCCTTCTTCAATTTGACCGAGCGGCGACCGTTGTTGGCCATGAGTTTCACCCTTTAAATACGCGATTCGTTGATAAGTCTGACCTCCAGTCTACTGACTCGAGTAAAATCCACGATTTCGGGGTGGCCCGGAAGGTACGACGGCGGCCCCCTTCACCGGCTGCCGGCAACGGGGCTCAGCCGCGCTTCAGGCTCCAGCTCGCCCCGTCCGGGCCGTCCTCGACGACGACGCCGGCAGCCGCCAGGGTGTCCCGGATCGCGTCCGAAGCGGCCCAGTCCTTGGCGGCCCGGGCGTGGGCGCGCGCCTCCAGCTGAGCCTCGACCAGGACGCCAAGGGCGGTGTTGGCTTGCTCGTCGGCCGCCGGCGTTGCGGTGGCGTTGAGGCCGAGGACGTCCAGCATGGCGGTGACGCCGGCCAGCGCCTGACCCGCGGCGTCGAGGTCGCCGTCGGTGAGAGCCGTGTTGCCGGCCCGGACGGTCTCGTGGAGCACCGCCAGTGCCTGCGGGACGTTGAGGTCATCGTCCATGGCCACCCCAAAAGCTTCCGGAACAGAACCAGCGGACGCGTCCGGTCCCGGGTCGGGCAGGACCCTGCTTGCGCGGCTGAGGAAGCCGTCAATCCGTTCGACGGCGGCAGCGGCTTCCTGCAGGGACGTCGGCTGGTAGTCCAGGACCGAGCGGTACTGCGCCTGCCCGAGGTAGTACCGGACAACGCGCGGCGGAGCGATCTCGAGCATTTCCGTCGGGCTGACGGTGTTGCCGATGGACTTGGACATTTTCTCGCCGGCGTAGGTGACCATCCCGTTGTGCATCCAGAAGTTGGCGAAGCCGTGGCCTGCCGCCTGTGACTGCGCCATTTCGTTTTCGTGGTGCGGGAAGCGCAGGTCCAGGCCGCCGCCGTGGATGTCGAACTCGGTGCCGAGGTATTTGGTGACCATCGCGGAGCATTCGAGGTGCCAGCCCGGGCGGCCGGCGCCCCACGGGGAAGACCAGCTCGCCGTCGTCGGCTCACCGTCCTTGTAGCCTTTCCACAGCGCGAAGTCGCGGGGGTCCTTCTTGCCGCGGGGGTCCGCGTCCGGGGCGCCTTGCATGTCGTCGAGTTTCTGCCGCGTCAGCGAGCCGTACTTGGACCAGGAACGCACGTCGAAGTAGACGTCGCCGGAGTCGTCCAGGGCCGGGTAGGCGTGGCCGCGGTCGATCAGCTGCTGGATGAGGGCGTGCATTTCCGGGATGTGGCCGGTAGCGCGGGGCTCATAGGTGGGGCGGGAGACGCCCAGGGTGTCATAGGCCTTGAGGAATTCCTGCTCGTAGCGGTAGGCCAGGGCCCACCATTCCTCGTTGCGGAGGGCTCCGGGCTCGTCGTCAAAGTCGGCGCCGAAGGAGGCGGCCGACTTGGCAAGGATCTTGTCGTCGATGTCGGTGACGTTGCGGACTGCCGTCACCCGGAAACCGCGGTACTGCAACCAGCGGGTTAGCTGGTCGAACGCGATGGCCGAGCGGATGTGGCCGACGTGTGGCATGCCCTGGACGGTGGCTCCGCAGTAGTACAGGCTCACCTTGCCAGGTACCAGGGGGACGAAGTCGCGGACTTCGGCGGATGCAGTGTCGTAAAAGCGCAGGGTCACCGCTCCAGATTAGCCGATGGGGTTCCGGGGCCCTGACCCGCGGCTTTGCCGGCACGGCGCAGACCGGCACGGCGCAGGCCGGCAGGCCAGCCGCCGGAGACGGCCGGTGCAGTGGCCTACTTGCAGTATTGGCCGATCTTGTTGATCTGCTCCGTGAGCTGGGCCGTCTGTTGATCCGTCTTGGTTCCCGTAGGGCTCGCCGCAACCTGCTTCATGATCTCGGCCATCTGCTGGATCGGGGCGCCCACCTCCGGCGCTACCTTGTCCGCAACCTCCTGGTAGTGCTGGCCAATCTGCCCTGCCTGCTCCTTCGCGCTCCCGGAGGGCACGAAGGTGTCGGTGTTGAGGAACTTACAGCTTTCCTCGACACTGAGCTTCGGAGTGGCGCTGGGCGTTTGGGGCGTTGTCGTGGAGGCGGCACAGCCGCTCAGCATGGTCCCTGCCACGAGTACGACGGCGGTCAGCAGCTTCTTCACGGCAGGTCTCCTGGCAGTTCGGAACGGGTGTCTCGCTTGGGTCTTCCCTCAAGCGTAGGGGACCGGGGCCCGCGGTGCTTAACCAGCGGCGCCCAACCTGCGGTGCTTAACCAGCGGCGCCCAACCGGCGGTGATTAGCCTGCGGTGCTTAGCCTGCCGGATACACGAGCGCTGTTGCCACGGCTGAGATCCCCTCGCCGCGGCCGGTGAACCCGAGCCCGTCGCTCGTGGTGGCCGTGACGCTCACCGGCGCCGCGGCAGCGGCGCTGAGGACCTGCTGGGATTCCTCCCGCCGCGGGCCGAACTTTGGCCGGTTCGCCACGAACTGAACGGCGATGTTGCCGATTTCGAATCCGTGGGCGCGAACAATCCGGGCGGCCTCGGCCAGCAGGGTCACGCCGGATGCTCCGGCATATTCGGGCCGGTCCGTACCGAAGTGCGTGCCCAGATCCCCGATCCCGCAGGCCGAGAAAAGTGCGTCGGCGGCGGCATGGGCCACGGGGTCGCCGTCTGAGTGGCCGGACAGACCCCGCTCTCCCTCCCAGAAGAGGCCGCCGAGCCACAGCGGCTGCGGCTCGTCCTCGGCGGCAAAGGCATGGACATCGATGCCGATCCCGGTCCGGGGAATGACCGGGGGAATGACTGGCGGGTTGGTGGACATGCTCATCCCTCCACCCAGCGCAAGCCCAGGGGTCCTTCGAGAAGGCCTTCTGCCAGGATCAGGTCCAGGGGCGTGGTGATCTTCAGGGACTGGCTGGCGCCGCGTACCGCGTGGACAGGGACCCCGATGAGCTCCACAAGCATCGCGTCGTCCGTGACGAGGGCGGCCTGGACGGCGTCGAACCCGGAGGCAGCTTCGTGGGCGCGCTTGAGGGTGCTCAGGGCGAATCCCTGCGGTGTCTGCACGGCGCGGAGCGACTCCCGGGGCGCCGTCCCGGTGACCAGCTCGGGGGCCACCGCGGCGCCGTCGCCGGTGGTCGGTTCAACGGTCTTGACGGTGTCGACGACCGGTATCACGGGAATGACGGCCGAGGCGCCGGCGCCGAGCGCCGCTGCCACGCGGTGAAAGACGGCTTCAGGCGTCAGTGCCCGGGCGGCGTCATGGACCAGCACTGATTCCGTATCGGGCAGGAGGGCCGCCATCGCGGCGCGGACGGAATCGGCGCGGTTCGCACCGCCGTCGACGACCGTCACAAGGGGAACCCCGACGCCGTTGCCCGACGCTGCTCCGGCTTGCCCCGACGCCGCGCCGGAGTGTCCGGCCGCAAGCTCCTGCGTGAAGGCCTCGCACAGCGCCCGCAACTCAGTGTCGCCCGGGGGGAGCGCAATGCAGATCTGCTGTGCGATCCCGGCAGCCGCCACACCGCGAAGGGCGTGGGTGAGGATGGTGTCCCCGCCGAGAGGCACTTTTGCTTTCGGCATGCCGTAGCCCAGGCGCTGGCCGGAGCCGGCGGCTACAACTATGACCGCCGTGGCGGGACCGGGCTGTGACGTATTCGCCTGTGACGTATTCGTCGGTGCAGTATCCATGGGCACAAGACTACGTCCCCGCGCCTCGGACCATCCCGTTGCCCTGGTTGTGGCTGCCCTGGAGCGCTCAAAGGGACCTCAACTGATAGCGCAACGGAGGGGGCGGCCGCTGAAAAGGGCAAAAAGAAGCCCCGGCGGCTGACGCCACCGGGGTTCGATTCTTAATCTGCGCCGGCCCTGTTGGGCCGGCCTTGTGCTAGGAAGCCAGGACCTCGTCGAGAACGCTTGCAGCCTTCTCTTCATCAGTCTTCTCAGCCAGTGCCAGTTCCGAAATCAGGATCTGACGGGCCTTGGCCAGCATGCGCTTCTCTCCCGCGGAGAGACCCCGGTCGTGATCACGGCGCCAGAGGTCACGGACGACCTCGGCTACCTTGATGACGTCACCGGAAGCAAGCTTTTCCAGGTTTGCCTTGTAGCGACGCGACCAGTTGGTGGGTTCTTCAGTGAACTCGGCCCGCAGCACATCGAACACGTGCTCCAAGCCTTCCTTGCCCACTACGTCCCGAACCCCTACCAGGTCAACGTTTTCTGCTGGAACTTCAATGGTCAGATCACCCTGAGCCACCTTGAGCTTGAGATACATCTTCTCTTCGCCCTTGACGGTGCGCATCTTGATTTCTTCAATTTTGGCTGCACCGTGGTGAGGGTAAACTACTGTCTCGCCGACCTCAAAAACCATGTGGACATTCCCCTTTCCCGCAGACCAGTTTATCACGATTAAGGCATACAACTGGCATCAAAAGGTGCCTGGAACCGCATGAATCCGGGGAAAATGGCCTCAATCCGCCCCCTCAAACCCCTTGACGAATGCGGATAATAGTGCCTGCGGCCCTAACTGCCAAGAGGTTTCCGTCCCCCGCCGAGCCGGGTCCCGTCGCCGGAGGAGCACACTTGACCGCGCTTGTGTGTAGTCGCCGAATCCTTGTTTGCGGCCGATTGCGGCTAGGCTATGGCTGAATAATGTTTCAAGACTCTCAAGGAGTGCGTGACGTGCGTTTCACTGCGATGAACCGGGGCCAGCGCGGCAAGCTGGCAATGGCAACGGCTGCACTTGGCATCGGCCTGTTGTCCCTGACCGGCTGCGGCTACATCAACGCCCAGCAGACCACGGAGCAGTACGCGGCCTCGGACGGAACCCGGACGGATCTCGGTGCGCTGCAGCTGCGCAACTTCATCATCGTCTCCGATGGCGAGGACAAGCCGGGCCGTGTGATCGGCGCCGTGTACAACACCTCATCCAACGACGTGGTGCTGACCATCAAGGGTGCGGAGGGCTCGCAGACCCAGGTTCCGGTCAAGAAGAACTCCTACACCATGCTCAACGACTCCACCGACGCCGCGATCCTGACCCCGGCCGGCGCCAAGCCGGGCGCCGTCCTCGAGGTCACCATCTCCGAGAACGGCACCAACAAGGAAGCCAAGTTCACGGTTCCGGTCATGGACGGCACGATCGTCGACTACAAGTCGTACCTGCCGACGCCGGCGCCCACCGAGTCCGGCACGGCCACGTCGACGGAGACGGCTACGCCGACCGAGACGGCCACGCCGACGCCGAGCAGCACGGCCGGCCACTAGCTTCAACGGCTGGACCTATTGCAAAAGGAGGGGCACCTGTAGGTGCCCCTCCTTTTGCGTGTCCGCTGATGTTCAACTGCGCCGGACTTCCAGCGGCCCGGCAGCCCGGCGTCAGGGCAGTAGCGGCCGCCGGGCTGCCTCGTCCGACCTTTAGGGCTCGAACTTGTAGCCCAGCCCCCGGACGGTGATCAGGTACCGCGGCGCGGACGCATCCGGCTCGATCTTGCTGCGCAGCCGCTTGACGTGGACGTCGAGG
The DNA here is from genome assembly GCF_056406175.1 of Arthrobacter sp. P1_D12. Classification (NCBI taxonomy): domain Bacteria; kingdom Bacillati; phylum Actinomycetota; class Actinomycetes; order Micrococcales; family Micrococcaceae; genus Arthrobacter; species Arthrobacter sp. P1_D12. The sequence continues at coordinate 39,996 of NZ_JBFUAR010000020.1, read as the reverse complement.
GTCTTGGTGTCCCCCACGTAGTCGGAGCCCCAGACCCTGTCGATCAGCTGCCCGCGGGTCAGGACCCGGCCGGAGTTCCGCAGCAGCATTTCCAGCAGCTCGAACTCCTTGAGCGGCAAGGCGACCTGCTCACCCCCGACGCTGACCACGTGGCGTTCAATGTCCATCCGAACGGGACCGGCCTGCACCGTGGTGGAGACAAGTTCCTCCGGCTCGCTCTGGCGCCGCAGGACTGCCCGGACCCGGGCCACGAGTTCCCGCGAGGAGTAGGGCTTGGTGACATAGTCGTCGGCACCCAGCTCGAGCCCCACCACCTTATCGATTTCCGAGTCCTTGGCCGTCAGCATGATCACGGGCACCCCGGAGCGCTGCCGGAGTTGGCGGCAGACCTCCGTGCCGGACTGGCCAGGCAGCTGCAGGTCCAGGAGCACGAGGTCGGCACCGTTGCGGTCGAATTCGGTGATGGCGTCCAGTCCGTTGTCCACCACCTCCACTTCGAAGCCTTCTTTACCCAACAGGTAGGACAGGGGGTCGCTGAAGGACTCCTCGTCCTCGACAATCAGAATCCTGCTCAAGCGGTAGCTCCTTGCTCATGGACGCCTGCGGCGTCACGTCGTTGCGGTCTGGGGTCCCGACTGGAAGTTTGGGCAGCGGGCTTGCCCGCCTCGGGGGCGTCCCCGTCGTCCTGCCCTTCTATCTCGGGAAGTCGAATGGTGAACGTAGAACCCTGGCCGAGCCGGGACCACAGGGTCACCTCGCCGCCGTGGTTGGAAATGACGTGCTTGACGATGCTCAGGCCAAGCCCGGTGCCGCCGGTCTGCCGCGAGCGGGCAGCATCCACACGGTAGAAGCGCTCAAAGACGCGCTCCTGGTCCTCGGCGCTGAGCCCATCGCCCTGGTCCGTCACCGAGACCGCCACGAGACCGTCCTTGGCCCGGATGCCCACGCCCACCTTGGTGTTCTCCGGCGAGTAGCGGATGGCGTTATCGATCAGGTTGCGCAGGGCGGTCACGAGCAGGTCCTGGTCGCCGTAGACCAGGGCATCGGCGTGCCCGCCGACCACCAGCTGGATGTTCTTGCTCTCGGCCGGCAGCACGGAGCGGTCCACGGCCTCGCTGACCACAAGGTTGATGTCCACCGGGCGGCCCTGCTGCGCGACGTTGGCGCCCTGGAGCCGGGAGAGTTCAATGATGTCCTGGACAAGCGCCGCAAGCCGTGTCGACTCCTTGTGCATGCGCTTGGCGAACCGCTTCACCGCCTCGGGGTCGTCAGCGGACGACTCGAGTGCCTCAGCCAGGAGCGAGATCGCCCCGACCGGTGTCTTCAGTTCGTGGGAGACGTTCGCGACGAAGTCGTTGCGGACTTCCTCGGTGCGGGTGAATTCAGTCCGGTCATCGGCCAGCAGGAGGACATATTCCTCCGTGATGACGGCGGCCCGGACCTGGACAACTATCGTGCCCTGGCCGAGCGGGCCGCGCGGCAGTTCCAGCTGCTGTTCGAGGATGACGCCGTCCCGCCGCACCTTGGCCGTCAGTTCCAGCAGCTGCTGGTGGACCACCGTGTGCCCGCGGACCAGGCCGTAGGCGTAGGCGGCCGGGCTGGCGCGGACCACGCCGTCGATCGCATCCACCACCACGAACGCGCGGCCGAGGACGGCGAGCACTTCCGCGGCCCCCTCGGGCAGCGAAGGGTCATCGACGTCGACGTCGACAATATGCCGCTGCTGCTCACTGACCCGGAACGCGAGTACGCCGAACATGCCAAACGAGAGGCCGATCAGGCCGGCGATCACGCCGATGAGCATTGGATCCACGGCTCCAGCTTATGCTCTGCCACGTGACCGAAACCGAAATCTCCTGCGATTCGGGCAGCGGTTCAGCTAACGTTCACCTATTGGGGCGTAACAGTTCACCGGACACTGAAAGAGTTGACAGTTGGAGCGCCGGTAGGTGAACCGAAATAGGCCCGCCACTTCGATTGCAGGCAATATTTCCGAGGAAAGGACGCACACGTGCGTAAGGTTTTTCAGGAGGAGCTCGCCCAGGTAAGGGAACAGCTCGTCGAGATCTCAGCGCTGGTCACAGAGGCCATCGACAAGGCCACGACAGCTTTCCAGGGCGCCGATATCGACCTCGCCGAGGACGTGATTGCCGCCGATGCCCGCATCGACTTCCTGCAGAACAGCCTCGACGAGCGGGCCATCGACATCCTCGCCCTCCAGGGCCCGGTGGCGAGCGATCTGCGCATGCTGGTTGGTTCGCTCCGGATGAGCGCCTCGCTCGAACGCATGGGCGACCTCGCCCGGCACCTGGCCCAGCTGGCGCGTCTGCGCTATCCGGCGTCAGTGGTCCCGGACCAGCTGCGGGAGACCTTCAAGGCTTTCGCGGAACAGGACCTGCTGATCGCCCAGAAGCTCACGGAGCTGCTGGCAACCCGCGACCTCGGCGTGGCCCGGGAGATCATGAAGGCCAATGGCGCCGTCAACGACCTTCACCTGAGCGTTTTCCAGGCGATCGCCCGCAGCGACTGGCAGGAGTCGCCGGCCACCACGGTGGACGTTGCCCTGGCCAGCCGCTACTTCGAGCGCTTCGCGGATCACGGCGTCTCCGTGGCCCAGAAGGTCACGTACCTGGTGACGGGCGCGTGGCAGCCGAGCACGATCGAGCACAACTGACTCCGGCCGACTGCGGCTGACTCAACCGCAGGTACAACGGCGCCGGTACAACGGCGCTGATAGCACCGCGCTGATACGAACGACGGCGTCCGGTCACCTTGGGGGKGGCCGGACGCCGTCGTTTGTGCTCTGTGCCTTGCTTAGTGCTTGGCCGGGCGGGGGCCGGTTACTTCTTGCCCTGGTTGGCGACTGCCTTGATGGCCTCGGCGGCGGCCTCGGGATCGAGGTAGGTGCCGCCCGGGTTCAGCGGCTTGAAGTCGTCATCCAGTTCGTAGACCAGCGGGATGCCGGTGGGGATGTTCAGGCTGGCGATGTCCTCGTCGCTGATCCCGTCAAGGTGCTTGACGAGTGCACGGAGCGAGTTGCCGTGGGCGGTGACCAGGACGGTCTTACCGGCCCTGAGGTCTTCCTTGATGTCTGATTCCCAGTACGGCATGAGCCGGATCAGGACATCCTTGAGGCATTCGGTGCGCGGGATGGCGTCGCCGAGGTCCGCGTAGCGCGGGTCCCCCACCTGGGAGAACTCGGAATCGTCAGCCAGGGGCGGCGGCGGGGTGTCGTAGGACCGGCGCCACAGCATGAACTGCTCCTCACCGAATTCGGCGAGGGTCTGGGCCTTGTCCTTGCCCTGCAGCGCGCCGTAGTGGCGCTCGTTGAGCCGCCAGTCGCGCTTGACGTCGATCCAGCCGCGGTCGGCTTTTTCCAGGGCCATGTTTGCCGTGTTGATGGCCCGCTTCAACCGCGAGGTGTAGAGGATGTCGGGGAGGATGTTGTTCTCCACGAGCAGCTCGCCGCCGCGCACCGCCTCGGCACGGCCCTGGTCATTGAGGTCAACGTCCACCCAGCCGGTGAACAGGTTCTTGGCATTCCAGTCGCTGTGGCCGTGGCGCAGCAGAATCAGCTTGTAAGTCATGGTTTTCATCCTAGCCGAGCGGTTGGCGGCGGTGCCGAGCGTTACACAGCGCGCGTTTCAGAGCGTGCCTCACTTCCTGCTTCACCGCCCGCTTCAGGGCAACGCGGGGTCGCTGCCGGTCCATCCAGCGGCCACCACGGAAGTGAGGTGACCCCGCGTTGGAGGATAGGCTTGGGCGGTGGTGCAGAAGGCTGAACGGGTGCTGGCCCCCCGGAACAAGGGCGGAACGAGGGGCAGCGCGCGCGGCGGCAGGCCCGTGGGTAACGTGACCCGCGGAACCACGAACCCCAACCGGATGCGCCGCGTGGACCGCTGGCTGACCGGGCCGCAGGCATGGCGGCTGCGGGCCGCGGCCCATCCTCTCACCGTCGACCTTGGGTACGGCGCCTCACCGGCCACCGCCGTCGAACTCTTCGAACGCCTTGCCGCGGTCCGCGGGGACGTACAAATGGTGGGGATCGAAATCGAACCGGAGCGCGTCCGGCAGGCCCAAGCCCTTGAACGGCCCGGCCTAAGGTTCCAGCTGGGCGGCTTCGAACTGCCCATGACCGGAGAGCCCGTGCTGGTCCGCGCCTTCAACGTGCTGCGGCAGTACGAGGAGGCCGACGTGGCGGGCATCTGGCGGCTGGTGCAGGACCGGCTGGCCCCGGGCGGGCTGTTCATCGACGGCACGTGCGATGAGATCGGGCGGCGCGCCGCCTGGGTGGCGCTGGACGTCGAGCGGCCGCTGAGCCTGAGCCTGTCCATGCGGTTCGGTGCCTTCGTGCTGCCCTCCGACGTTGCCGAAAGGCTCCCGAAGGCCCTGATCCACCGCAATGTGCCCGGCGAGAAGATCCACGCCTACCTGCAGGCGATGGACCAAGCCTGGCTGGAAGCGGCGCCGCTGGCGGCCTTCGGAAACCGGCAGCGCTTCGGGGCGATGTGCCGCGCACTGCTCGACGCCGGTTGGCCGATCCAGGACGGCCCGTCCCGCTGGCGGCTGGGCGAAGTGACGGTCGGCTGGGAAGCCGTGGCCCCGGGAGCTTAGGTGCCCCCGGTGGTCACCAGGGGCCGTAGGGGCCCATGTTGCTGCCGCGGCCGCGGCCGGCGTCCTTGACGGCGGGGCGGACGTCGGCGAGGTACACGGACGCAGCCGTCACCGCCGCAAGGCCGAAAATGCCTAGCGAACTGGCGCCGCCACCGCTGCCCAGCTGCGAGAGCAGGGAAAACAGTCCCACGGCGAACGCGCCGCCGGTCAGGGCCAGCCAGAAGGTCTTGGTTCGCTTCGATACGGCCTCGAACGCGTTGGCCTTGTGCCGGAGGCAATCGAAAAACGCCCATGCCTCAAGGACAAAGGCCACGACAGCCAGGACCAGGTAAACCCCGGATTCGACAAAGTAAATGAGTATGCGTCCGTCCACTCCCCCAGCCTAGCCGTCCAGAGTGCCCAATGCCTGCTCCAAATCGGCCCAAAGGTCTTCCACGTTCTCAATGCCCACGCTCATCCGGACCAGGTTGTCCGGCACGCTCTCCGGCTCGGCGGCGTGCCGGCGCCGGCGTTCGATCAGGGATTCCACCCCACCCAGGGAGGTCGCGGGGAGCCAAAGCTGCAGGGCGCGGATCATGCGGTCCGCGGCGTCCGCGCCGCTGAGGCCGCTGCCTTGCCCACCCACCGGTGCCACCTCGATGCACAGGACGGAACCGAAACCCTTCATCTGTTCCTTGGCCCGCGTGTGGCCGGGGTCCGAGGCCAGCCCGGGGAAGCGGACGCCGGCCACCTTCGGATGACCGTCGAGCCGCTCGGCCAGGATTTGGGCCGACGCCTGCGAACGCTCGATCCGCAGCGCCAGGGTGCGGAGCCCGCGCAGCGCCAGCCACGCCTCGAATGGTCCGGCGATTCCGCCGTGGATGGTGCGGTGGTGCAGCAGGGCGGCGCGGAGACCGGCGTCGGACGTCACCAGGGCACCGAGTACGACGTCGGAGTGGCCGGAGAGGTACTTGGTCACCGAATGCAGCACGACGTCGGAGCCCAGGCTCAGGGGCTGCTGCACCAGGGGCGTGGAAAAGGTGTTGTCCGTGACGACGATGGCGCCGGCCTCATGCGCCGCGGCGGTCAGGGCCCGCATGTCCGCGACGCCGAGCATGGGGTTCGTGGGGCTCTCCAGCCAGAGCATGCTGGCGGCGCGCCCGCCGGCCGGGGCAAGCGCCGCAAGTACAGCGTCGGTGTCCGCGATGTCCACCGTCCGCAGCTCGAGGAACCCTTTGGCCGCCAGTTCGGTGGCCATGGTGACCGATCCCGCGTAGCTGTGCGACGGCATGACAAGCACGCCCTGGGCGGGCACCAGGGACAGGGCCGAACTCACGGCGGCGAGTCCCGAGGCGTAGAGCAGGCCCGGCAGTTCCGCGCCCTCCAACTGGCCCAGCGCCTCTTCAAAGGGGTCCCACGTGGGGTTGGAATACCGGCCGTAGCCGCGGTCGCCGTCGCCCAGCGGTCCCGTACCGAAGTAGGTCGAGGACAGCACCAGCGGCGGGTTGACCGGTTCGTCTCGGGTGCGCGGCGGGCGCCCTGCCGCGACGACCAGGGAATCCGGCGAAAGCGAGGCGGCCTGTTCTTCAGTAAGACTCATGAGGACAGGGTACGTGGGCGCCCGGCAGGGTACCCAAGCCGTTACGCCGCAGACTTTGCGCAGACTAGAGTGTCGGTGATTGTCGGTACTCTTGAACGGTGACTACCCAGAGCCCCGGAGCGTCCGGCCGAAAGTTGACCGGCCTGTTGCCCGGACTGTTTATTGCCTTCGAGGGCGGAGACGGCGCCGGCAAGTCCACGCAGGCGGCTGAACTCGCCAAAGCCCTGGAATCGGATGGTTTTACCGTGCTGCGGACCCGGGAACCGGGCGGCACGGCGATCGGTGAGAAGCTTCGGTCCCTCGTGCTGGATCACGGCCACGGCCACATCGATGCCCATACCGAGGCCCTGATTTTCGCGGCGTCCCGGGCGGCGCACGCGAGCCAGGTCATCCGCCCCGCCCTGGAACGCGGCGAGATCGTCCTCACGGACCGGTACATCGATTCCTCGGTCGCGTACCAGGGCGCCGGCCGAGGCCTCGGAACGCAGGCGGTCCGGGACATCAATGCCTGGGCCACATCGGACCTGCAGCCGGACCTGACGGTACTCCTCGACGTCGAGCCCGCCGTTGGCCGGCAGCGGCGCACCGCCGGCGAGGCTGCCGAAGACCGCCTCGAGTCCGAGGCCGACGAATTCCATGCCAAGATCCGGGCGGCCTTCCTGGACCTCGCCTCGGCCCGGCCGGAGGCGTATCTGGTGCTGCCCGCCCGGCTGCCCGTCGCCGAACTCGCCGCCCGGATCCTCGAGCGCGTCGAATCCCTGCTGGCCGTCACCCAAAGCAGCACAGCATGACGGTCTGGGACGACCTCCAGGGCCAGGACGCCGTCGTGGCCCAGTTGCGCCAGGCGGCCCAGAACGAAGGGCTCACGCACGCGTGGCTTTTCACCGGACCGCCCGGCTCCGGCCGTTCCAACGCCGCGAAGGCGTTCGCCGCGGCCCTGAACTGCGACCAGGAGGACGTCAGCCTGCGCGGCTGCGGCGAATGCCCGGCGTGCCTGACCATCCTCGGCGAAACCCATTCCGACGTCTCGTTCGTGCGGACGGAGAAGGTCACCATCACCATCGACGAGGCGCGTGAGCTCGTGTCCACCGCCGGGAACCGGCCCTCGTCGGGCCGGTGGCGGATCATCGTGGTGGAGGACGCGGACCGGATGGCCGAGCGGACCACCAACGTGCTGCTCAAGGCCATCGAGGAACCCACGCCCCGCACCGTCTGGATGCTCTGCGCCCCCTCCCCCGCCGATGTCCTGGTGACCATCCGCTCCCGCTGCCGGCCGGTGGCACTGCGGCTTCCGCCGGCCGCCGCCGTCGCTGCCCTGCKGGTCAMGCGCGACGGCGTGGACCCGGCGGTCGCCGAGCGGGCCGCCCGCGCGGCGCAGAGCCACGTCGGGATCGCCCGCCGCCTGGCCCGGGACCCGGAGGCCCGGGAGCGCCGGCTCGAGACGGTGCGGTTTCCGCTGTCCCTTCGCGGCGTCACGGCGGCGGTCATGATGGCCGAGAAACTGGTCAAGATCGCCACCGAGGAAGCCAACAGCTCCAACGACGAGCGCGACGCCGCCGAGAAGACCGCGCTTCTGGCCACCCTCGGGGCGCCCGAAAGCGGCACGCTGCCGCCAGCCATGCGGAGCCAGGTCAAGCAGCTCGAGGACGACCAGAAGCGACGCGCCAAGCGTTCCGTCACCGATTCCCTTGACCGCACCCTGACGGACCTGTTGTCCTTTTACCGGGATGTCCTGATCATCCAGATGGGGAACGCAGTGGAACTCGTCAACGTTGAACTCAGAAGCGAACTCGAAGATTTCGCCTCCCGTTCCACCGCCGAAGTGACCCTTGCCCGAATGGACGCCATCAACAAGGCCCGCACGCGGATCACCACCACCAACGTGGCCCCGCTGCTGACGATCGAGTCCATGGCTTCCAGCCTTATTTGACGGTTCCGGCCGCTCCAACGATCATCTTCGCTTTCGTTCCTAGCCTCCAAGGAGAACCGCATGAAGCCTGCTCGACCCCAGTCCGCAAGATCCCGATCCCTGACGATCGGCATGCGGGCCGTCGGCGCCGTGGCCCTGGCCCTCACGCTGGCCTCGTGCACCCTTTTCGGCGGCGGGGGCGGCAACGGGTCCAGTGCGCCGGCATCGGGGGCAGCGGGGCAGGCGGACCCGTCAATCGTGGCGGCCGCGCCGGCCGAACTGCGCAGCTACTACTCCCAGCAGGTCGACTGGAAACCGTGTGAAGGCAACTTCCAGTGCGCCAAGATCAAGGTTCCGCTGGACTACAGCAAGCCCGACGGCGAACGCATCGAGCTTGCCGCCATCAAGCTCGCCACGACAGGCGACAAGAAGGGCACCCTGATGGTCAATCCGGGCGGCCCGGGCGGCTCGGGGTACGACTTCGTCAGGGATGCGGCTAACACCCACATTTCGGACAAAGTCCGGTCCGCCTACGACATCGTGGGCTTCGACCCCCGCGGCGTGGAGCGCTCCGCCCCGGTCACGTGCCTCACGGACAAGGAACGCGACGCGTCCCGCGCCAAGACCTACGCCCTGGACACCGACGCCGGACTGGACGAGGCCTTGGCCGACAACAAGGCCATCGCTGCCAAGTGCGTGGAGAAAACCGGGCCGGTGCTGGCCCACATCGACACCGTCAGCGCCGCGAAGGACCTCGACATCCTGCGCGGGGTGGCCAACGACTCAAAGCTGAACTACCTCGGTTACTCCTACGGGACCCTGCTGGGCTCCACCTATGCGTCGCTGTTTCCGGACAATGTGGGCCGGTTGGTCCTCGACGGCGCCATGGACCCGTCGCTGAGCAACGAGGAACTGACCCGCGACCAGGCCGTGGCCTTCGAAAAGGCCCTCCACGCCTATGTCGCCAAGTGCCAGCAGACGTCCGGATGCCCCCTCGCGGGAAGCACCGAGGAAGGTGTCCAGCAGATCCGCAACGCCATCAGCGCGGCCGAGGCGAACCCGCTGCCGGCGAAGGACGGACGGAAGGTCTCGGGCTCCACGTTTGTCAGCGGCCTCATCATCCCGCTCTACAACAATGACAACTGGCCGATCCTCACCCGGGCGCTCGCCACCGCCCTGGCCGGCGACGGCACGGGCATGTTGCAGCTGGCCGACTTCGGCGCCGACCGCGATCCCAGCGGCACCTACACGTCAAACAGCACCTTCGCCTTCAACGCCATCAACTGCCTGGACTACCCGATGGTGTCCGACACCGCGTCCATGCGGGCCGAGGACCAGAAGCTGCGCCAGCTGTCGCCCACGTTTGGCTACTACTTCGCCTATGGCGGCAGCAACTGCAAGGACTGGCCGTACAAGAACGTCCGGACCCCTGCCCCGGTCGATTACAAGGGCTCGGCCCCGATTGTCGTAGTTGGAACCACCGGCGACCCGGCTACGCCCGTGCAATGGGCCAGTTCCCTGCGCAAGCAGCTTGGGAACGCCTCGCTGCTGACCTGGAAGGGTGAGGGCCACACGGCGTATGGCCGTTCCAACAGCTGCATCGGCAACGCTGTCGATGACTACCTGGTGGACGGAAAGGCCCCGGCGGACAACACCGTCTGCTAGGTCCGCGACAGGGCCGCATACTGGCTTCGGTCGCTCATTTTGACCCGGACGCCGGGACTCTATTACAGTTGTCTCTTGCATGATCCGCCCGGTTCGCCGGGCATTCATGTGGTTGCTTCCTTAGCTCAGTTGGTAGAGCGTCTCACTCGTAATGAGAAGGTCGCCAGTTCGATTCTGGCAGGAAGCTCGGGAAGAACCCCGTATCACCGTTGACTCAACGGGGATACGGGGTTTTTTGTTGATGGCGGCGGGATGGCCGTATGTGGCCAGGGCACCCAACGAACCACCTGGCGGCTATGACTTCAGACAACAACCGCTGCTGCGTTGGTATGCGTTTTCCGGCCAGACGGGACCCCAGTCCTACGGGCGGGTTCCTGATGCTCTGGCCAGCAGCAGCCAAAAACGCGCTTGGGAGGAATTGGCCCGTCCGTGGGGAATTGTTCATCACCTGTCCATACCGCTGGACATACGCGGCGGCGACCACAACGCCTTCCTTATCCACCGACCTGACCGTGACTTCACCGACCAAGAGCTTGCTCTGGCCAGGCTGTTGCAACCAATTCTGACGGGGATTGCCCTCCACTTTGGGATTGCCCAGTCGAATAGCGCGGCGAACCTCGACGGCTCCGCCCACGATCTGACGTCTCGAGAAATGACGATCCTGACCCTCCTGAGCCAGGGGCTGACCGCGGAAGGTCTGGCCAGACGACTGAGCATTTCCCCACGCACCGTGGGAAAGCACTTGGAGCACATCTACCGAAAGCTGGATGTATGCGACCGCCTGATGGCAGTGCAAACGGCACACGAACTGGGTCTCTTGACACCGACACCTGTCAATTTCCACGATCATCCCGAACAGAATATTTCCGCAACCCTCAGCCAGTGCTGGAATTGCGAATTTCCCATGCTGCTGTGGAATGCCGCGTCAGACAGGCCTGGCCAGCAGTACTCCTCTACTCCGGCAGATGTTCATCTCCTGCGTCAGGCCCGAAAAGTGGTCCCTGATCGGCGCACCGCTACTGAAAAAGACGGTCCTACCCGGGAAAGCAGAGCCCACTCCCGCTGCAGATCCTCGCCGGGGAAAGCCCCAGAAACAGCGGCAGCCGGCCGCCGAGCCGGTGGTCCGAACTCATTATCAGCGGCCAACTGTTCCTGAGGAGCTCCAGACGGACCGCAGGGAGACATGGGCTGAGCTGCACTCTCCCGAAGGGGTCGCCGAAGCCCGACGCAAATTCTTGGGGACAAGAGGACCTCAAACAAGGACGCGGAAGCCGTAGCGGGGAACGCTGAAGAAGCTCTTCGGGTCGTTGGCGGCCCGGAAGTCGTGGTGTAAGGCGATGGCGTCCACCGGCCGGGAGTGAACCACCGCGTACCGGGTCAGGTCCTCCACCCAGGGAAGGATCACGGTGTAATCCCCCACTTCCAGCCCATCGCCGAGCAAGCCCCGCCGTCGTAGACACCATTCCAAGCGAGATCCATCAGTTCATGGATGGCCGCCTCCACTGTTGGCGGCGTCCTCGCTCCATGGCGCTCCCGGGCACTGGCAGTCTCGTGGAGCTCGCAGGCGTGTCCTGGAGGTAGCGGCGAGCCGGGCGATCAACCATCCGTCAACGAAAGTCGCCACTCCCACCGTGGCAACTTGCCAGTTAGCTTCTTGGATGTCAGATGCCAGCTGTGGCCGGCGGTGGGAAGGTCGACTCAGGATAGCTGTACTCGCTCATGTCGCACCCTTTCCACCGCCGGCAACTGGTGGGGTTCCAGTCGATGCAGATGATAGAGGTGGGCACTGACATTTCCGCAGACAAAGATTCTGGTTGAGGATACGATGCAGTCACACACCTCCCGGGCGTCCCGGGGTCCAGCGTGTTGTCACTGACCGTTTTGGGGGAGCACAGTGAAGCGTCGAACATGGATCATCCTTGCGGCGGTGCTGGTCATTGGCGCCGTCGCATTCTTTTTTGTCCGGTCCGCGGAAGACAAGGTCACCGCCGACATGGTCTCCCGGGCCGAGCGGTTCGCAATTCCCGCGGATTGGAAGGTGGAGGACAACGTCGTTCGTCGGGAGATGTTCCTCTGCATGTCAACCAACCCGTGCCCGAGCATCGCCAAACGCTGGGATGCCGGCAAAAAACTCACCATCGATGATTTGAAGGCCGTGAGCTCCACAGCCGGTGTCCCCATGACCATCGAGGGCACCTGCACCCGGAGGCCTAACGTCGGCGGGACAACGACGGTCTGCAGCACCTCGGGAACCGACGGGGAGTACGACTACAAGTTCAATGTGACCAGCCCGGACAAAGACGACTTGACGAACTTCGTGGTCCTCCTGGTCGAACCGCACAGCTGACGCCTCAGGAAAACTCGGCCACTGGTTTCTCTAGTCAGTAGATAAACCCGCAGGTACCCTGAGACCATTCGGGCCGCATCCGTGGCCTTGAGCCGCCGCTGGGGCGGCATTTTTCCAGTTCAGTAACCACTTGGGGGTAATTGCTGTGCGTCCAAAATCTCCGTTACGCATGACCGCGGCCGTCCTAACCGCTGCCTTGTCCGCCTTCATGCTCACGCCGCCGGCGACGGCTGCCGACACTGTCGTCGCCGACGCCTTGATCCGTGACTGCGCGAACGTCGAAACGGTCTTCGCCCGCGGTTCGGGCCAGATCCTCGGTGAAGATCAGGTGACACGCTTCCAGAGCCAGATCGATGACCGAATTAACGACACCCTGACCACGAACCACTATGAGCTCGGAACCCAGCTCGTCAACGGGTACCAGTACGCCGCGGTCCCCGTTGGCGTGGAGACCTGGCAGGCCAGGCTGAACAGTGCCGGAGCGGCCGCGTCCGGCGGCGGAGCCCTCTGGTACGGCACCAGCGTCGACAACGGCGTGGAGGAAATGGCGTCCTACCTCAACGCCCGCTCAGCGAAATGCCCTTCGTCCTACTTCGTCATGGGCGGCTTCTCCCAGGGTGCACAGGTCGCCGGCGAGGCGTACAACCTAAAGCTCAGCGACGACGTGAAGAAGCATGTCGTCTACCAGGCGCTGTTCGGCGACCCCCGGCTCTGGCTCCCGGAAGGGGACGGCCTCGTCCCGCCGGCGTGCCCGGGACTCCCGCAGCGGTCCGAGTGGCGGTTCGATGTTCCGGACTGCGGCGTCGGCCGCGGCTCCCTGGGCGCCCGCGTCCCCTACCTCCCGGCAGGCTTCACTTCCAGCACCGGGCTATCCTGCGCCACCCACGACTTCGTGTGCGGCTCAAGCCCCTACCCGTGGGACACCGCCGGCCACGGGACCTACGATGACCCCGGCCACAGCATTGACCGTGCCGCGGTCGAAATCACCAAGCGCCTCAAGCCACTGTTCCCCGCCGGAACAGTCGACGACACAGTCACCCTCCCGGGTGCCGGAACCTCCGGCCTGGACGTGGTCTTCCTGATCGATACGACGGGCTCCATGTACGGCCGGATCGAGGCGACTAAGGCCTTCGCAGCGGACATGGCCGACACCATCAAGGCCAACCGCGGCCGGGTCGCCCTCGTTGAATACAAAGACGCCGGGGACTCGGTCACGGCACAAATCCTCAGCGGCTTCCAGGAAGACACCACCGAGTTCAGCACCAAGCTCTCCACCTTGTCCGCTGACGGCGGCGGGGACCGGCCAGAGGCGGCCCTGCACGCACTCATGACGGCCTTCAACGGGCTCACGTGGCGGGACGGCGCAACCAAGGCGGCCGTGGTTCTGACCGACGCCGACTACCACGATCCTGACCTGGTGGACGGAAGCACCCTCGCCTCGGTCGCCAAGCGCGCCCTGGAGATCGACCCGGTGAACGTCTACCCGGTCGTCCCCTCCTACTTCAGCAGCTTCTACACCGCGCTGGCCCAGGCCACAACGGGCCAGGTCATCGTCGACGGCGGCGACACCAAAGCAGCTCTCACCACCGCGCTGACCCGGCTGCAGGAACGCCCCGTGGCACTCCTCGAGCACCCTGAATACTGGGGCCCGACCGGCCAGGAGTTCACCTTTGACGCCTCAGCCTCCTACTCGCCGCATTCCTCGATCGCGAAGTACGACTGGGATTACAACGGTGACGGCACCTACGAGGAATCAACCACGACGCCGGTGGCCAAGCACACCTACCAGGCCAAGTCGGACGGAGTAATGCAGGTCCGCATGACAGATGCCGGCGGGCTTGTCGCCAACGCCTCGGCCGCCGTCCACGTCGGATCCGGGCCCCGCGACAACCTCCCCGCTGCACCGCTGAACGTGAAGACCGTGGCAACCTCCACGACCGGCACCACGAGCACCATCCAGGTGACCTGGGAATCCAGCGACCCCCGGGTGGGCGTCTGGGGCCTCAGCGTGGATGGCATCCCGGCAGGGGTCGTCGACGCTGCGAAACGGACTGCAACGATCACCGACGTCTCCCGGGCGAAGACCGCCGAAATCGGCGTCGTCGGATTCACTTCGGACCAGGCGATGGGAGACACGGGATCGGTCACCCTCCTGGCGGCGAGCTCGAGCTACAACTTCAGTGGGTTCATGGCACCGGTCGATCCTGCACCTGCCGTGAATGCCATGCAGGCCGGCCGGGCGGTGCCGATGAAGTTCAGCATCGCCGGCGACCACGGGCTTGGGATTCTCCCCGCTGGCTCCCCGACGTCGGCGAAGGTCACATGTGACACCGGCGCAGCGCTCAGCGAAGTGGAAACCACATCGACGGCGGGCGCCAGCAGCCTCTCCTACAGCGCCGGCGACGACATTTACACCTATGTCTGGAAGACCGACAAAGCCTGGGCTGGCACCTGCCGGACGTTCCAGCTGAAACTGGACGACGGCAGCACGCACACGGCGTCGTTCAAGTTCCGCAGCTGACGACCCGTCACAAAGAAGCGCCCCGTACATCTCGTGCGGGGCGCTTCTTTTATCATCTGGGGACTCAGCAGGCCACGGCTTGGGCTCCTACTTGCAGGTGGCGAGGATGCCGGCGATGGCGTCGTGCTCAGGCTGGGTCATCCAGAGCTTGTACTTGGCCTTCACGGCCGTCTGGCGGGCGACGTATTCGCACCGGAACGCCTTGTTCGACGGCAGCCACGCGTCGGCTGAGGAGCCGCTCTTTTGCCAGGGCACACCTGTGGCGGGTGAGGCGGCCCCAACATGCCCCCGGCCGGGAACCCCGACCAAGGAGAAGGCCCGCAGCCCACAGGGGCGGCAGGGCCTTCTTCTGGTTCGTGCGGGGTCAGTGGGTGCGACCGGATGCTTATGCGGGGACGTCGAACCGCTGGCCCTCGGGTTTTGATTCCAGCAGCGTGAAGACGAGGAGAATGATGCCCCCGATAAACGGGATGAGGATGATGAGGTACATCCAGCCGCTGAAGTTCGAGTCGTGGAGGCGACGGACCGTCAGGGCCAAGGACGGGACAATGACTGCCAGGAACCAGACGGCTGCCAGGATCAGCCCGATCATATAGGCGGGGCCGGGGACGCTGGCGCCATTGGGGCCCAGTTTTGCGCCGGCCGCCCCACCGGCAAGCATGATGACGTTCAAGACGATCGAGACGAGGCCGGAGACGAGCACCCACCACCAGTATTCGCTCCGGCTGGCGCGGCCGGAGAACGTCCCGTACTTCTTGAAGAACCGCGACGCGGCCTCTGGCAGGGAAGCGCCGTAGAGCGGTGCCCAGAGTGGCACGGGCCCGGATCCTTGGGCCGGGTACCCCGCAGCGGCGTACGGGTTCGGCGCCCACCCCGGGTTCTGCCGGGGCTGCTCGCTGGGCCACATCTGCCGGCCGGTGCCTTGCTGAGGATGATGAGGATCTGACATGTGATGCTCCTTCACTGGTGTGGCGGGTGGATCCGGGAGGGTCAGGGGACGTCGGCCGCGGCGGAATCGCTGAAGTGTGGCGCCTGGCTCGGCGGGGGCTGGACATAGGCCTGGGCACGCTCGGCTCCGCGGCGTTGCGCGTTGTGGACCTCGAGGCGGTGACGGCCCGCGATGACGAAGCTTGGACTGCTGCCGAGTAGCCGGCGCGGTTGTGCCATGATTCCCCCAATACCAGGCACCCCAGCGGGCCCCGGCTGTCATGCTACCGGCGTTTTCGTCCCGTGGGCACTATGGCATCCCGGAATGTTTCCGCAGGTCAGGGAGCAGAAAGGCCGAAACCTTGGCGAGCCGTCCTCAGGGACGGAACCTACTCGACGAGACGGACGTTTGGGCGCGGTTTGGGCGGTTTAGGCGGCGCAGACGAAGGTACCCCTCAGGGATGCGGTGCCGCTATTTGCAGGTGGCGAGAATCCCGGCGATGGCGTCGTGCTCGGGACGGGTCATCCACAGCTTGTACTTGGCCTTCACAGCAGTCTGGCGGGCGACGTATTCGCACCGGAACGCCTTGTTGGCTGGCAGCCAAGCATCGGCCGAGGAGTCTGACTTCTGCTGGTTCGCGGGGCCGTCGGCGGACATCAGGTTCAGCGGATCGTTGGCGAGCTGGAGGCGCTGGCCGGCGCTGATCTGCTGGGCGCCGGTCTGCCAGGCCAGCGACAGGGGAATAATGTGGTCGATCTGGACGTCCGCCGAGTTCTCACCGCGGGTGAAGGTGATGGTCTTGCCGGTGTATTTGTCGGCAAGCTTGCCGGAGGCGATGACGCAATCCCTGGTCCCGGGTTTGGTCGTCACGTCGGTGAGGTCACGGCGGAGCATGTCGTTGCGCGTGTCGCAGCCGTTGTGGTCCACATCGGACCAGGCGGGACCGAACTGCCCGCGGCTGTACCCGGTCTTTGGGGCCTTGCCCTTCACCGGGATGGACGCCAGCTGGGCTACGGCCGCGGCGGCCTCGCCCGGGTGCGCGGTGCCGGTGCCGGGAGCCTGAGACGCGGCCGCGCTGTGCACGGCGTCTGCGACTTTGGCGCCAACGTGGGCTGCGGCGTCACAGCCGGCGAGAGAGCCTGCGAGAAGCAGGCCGGCAAGGACGGTCAGGGATTTGGTGGCGGCGGAGCGGGAGATGTTCATGCCAATCATGAGTGCGGCGAAAATGACCAGATTACCCGCACCCCGTTCCGCGCCCGCGCAGGCCGGAGCATGGAGTCGCTCACGTCGCTATCTGCCGCCCCGTGCGCGGATGACGGACTTGGCGTCTGCATCGGGACGGGGACTGACGGTGACTATGACTAATTCATAGAGGTAGTAAGCCCCCAAAGCGAACCGGACAAATTCACTCTTGAAGTCAGGCCGGTCCCGTGATGACATCTTCGCCCGCGGCTCGGGTCAACCCACAAGCGCCTGCGACTGCGGCTGCTGCCCGGATTAGTCTTCGTGCGGGTCGGTACGGTCCGGCTCGGCGGCGTACTCGGATTCCCTGTACCGGATTTCGGCGACCTCTTTCCGGGCCTCCTCTCGAACGTCGGCGAATCTGATGACAGGCCAGTCGTAGTTTGCCATCAGATCCGTGAGTCGCGCGACGATGAGGCTCCCTTCGAGCTGGTCATCGATATAGGCCAAGGTGACGGGAACGGCCCGCCCCATGTCGGCGATGACTTCCCCTTGACCGGGGGTGGCAAAGTCCGGCCGGCCGGTTGTTGTGGTCAGAAATGTCCGCTCTTCAGCGTTGAGATAGGCTATCCTGTCGATCCGTGTGACGTTGAGGGCGTCGGTGGATGTCTGAAGAATGCGCATGGTCCATGCCTTTCTCGCTTCTGCTGTCAGGCTACTCCGGTGTTGTCCTCGTCGGGAGCCGCTCTGACTCCCGGGAGCCCGGTCGCACGAAGCCTGAGAAGAACCCCCGGAATCAACGCTATCCGGAGGTTCTTCATTGACCCCGGCGGGGTCCGGATCCTGGTCCCGGGTTCCGCATGCTCCATTTGCAGTCGGCTGCCCCCTAACAGGCGCCTGATCGAAGGACGCCCGCGCCCTTGCGGCCGGCTACCTCAAGGTGAGCACCGGGTTGACGGGAGCCTTCAGGGAATCCACCTGCAGGCCCACGGACAGTTTCTGGCCGGCGGCGATTTTGGTGGCCCAGTCCGAACCGCTGCAGGTCACCGACACCTTGGGGAGCAGCGTGCAGCTGATGCCCCAGGAGTTGGCCACCCGGGTGACGTTCGGGTCGGGCCAGCTCACGCTCCAACCGGCCGCCGCCCGGAGGCCGGTGACCTCGATATTGGCCACGTAGCCGCCGGTCCACGAACTGCCGAGTTTCCAGACCGCGCTGATCGGCGCGCCGGATGTAGGGGTGGGAGACGGCGAGGGCGTCGGCGTGGCGGTCGGCGTCGCCGTGGGCGACGGCGTGGCGGTCGGCGATACCGTCGGCGTCGCGGTGACGGTCGGCGTCGGCGTGCCGTTCAGGATGGGCGCGAGCGCGGCCAGTTTGGCGGCCTCCGGGGTGCGCCAGTCCGCCTGGACAAGGCCTCCGGTGATGCCGCTGTTCGGGTTGAACGCCCCATACGCGAAGCTCATGGAATTGGTCCCGAGGTAGGAGACGATCTTCTCCATCCACTGCTTGTCCGACATGGTTTGCAGCGCGGTCCCGAACTCCCCGAGCAGAACCGGGGCGATGCCCTGCTTCTGGATGTAACCCCAGTTGGCATCCCACACGGCCGGCAGGTTGTTGGGGTAGCTGGGGTCGCTAAACCACTTCCGCGCAAACAGCGACGCCGGGTAGTCGTGCGGGGAATAGACCACGCGGTTGGGCGTGGCCAGGGTCACCGGCCTGTTCTTGACGTCGGCCAGGCCCCCGCCCCACCAAGTGGAAGTGCCGTTGCCCTGGTTCTCGATGCCCTCAACGATGATCAGCAGGTTGGGGTTGGAGGCCAAGACGGCGTTGGCCGTTGGCCTTCGCGCGGGCGATCACCGTGTCCATCAGGACCAGGGGCGTCTTGCCCTCCAGCGCGTAGGCGCGGTTGGCCCAGTAGTTCAGGTTGCCCTTGATGGATGCCGCTGCCAGGCACTCGTTGGAGAACGGCAGGCGGACGGTGTTGAATCCCATCGATTTGATGTTGGCCAGGGCCTCGTCGGTGGTCAGGGTTCCGCAGAGCCCGTGCGGCATGCAGTCGGTGGTTTCCATGCCGAACCAGGACGCGGCCTTAATCGTATACGGGGCGTTGTTCGAGTCCAGGATCCTCCCGCCAGAGGTGTGCAGCCAGCCGGTGGGCGGCGGCGTTGTGGCGGCAGAGGCCAGGGTAAGCGAGGCCGCGGCGACGCCGGTGAGGGCCAGCCCGGCAGCCACAGCGGTGGGTCCCGTCCGAGCTCATGGGTGTGTTGCCTTTCAGTCCGTCATTTGGGTCCCCCCGGCCCGCACAATACGGATCGGCTCTCGAAAAGTACCAAGCTGCCGCCCAGAAAGAACCCCTTTGGCCAATATTTTCTTCTGCACCTCAACGCGGCCACGGGCCCCTGACCTGCGTATTGTCTTTTTCCGGGCGGTCCGTCAGCCTTAGGAAATGGAACGGCCCGGGCGCAGGATGCCAGCCGGCCGGCAATACCCGCCGTCGCGGTCCGGAAGCCAAACCGGGAATTGGCGGCACCGGCTGTGGGGCCCGGTTGTCGGCTTCGGCCTGGTCAGCCTCGCCGCGGACATGGTGTCCGACGGCGCCCGCCCGCTGGGCGGTCCCCTGCTGGCCCAGCTCGGTGCGTCCGCGCTGTTCGTCGGCCTCGTGACCGGCGCCGCGGAAGCCGCGTCCCAGGGACTCCGGCTGGTGTTCGGCCCCTGGGCGGACCGCACCGGGAAGTACTGGACTTTCACGATGGCCGGCTATGTGCTGACGGCGGTGTGCGTCCCGCTGCTGGCGTTGACGCCGTTCGCCGGGACCGCCGGGATGGCCCTGGCGGCCGCGCTCATCATCGGGGACAGGGTCGGCAAAGCCGTCCGCAGCCCGGCGAAGACCGTGCTGCTCGCCGCCGTCGCCGGGCCGGTTGGCCGGGGCCGCGGCTTCGCCGTCCACAAGTCCCTCGATCTGGCCGGGGCGCTCCTGGGCCCGCTGCTCGTCTCTGCGGTGCTGGTTGCCACCGGCTCACTGCCGGCAGCCTTTGCGGTGCTCATCATTCCGGCGGCGGCGGCGCTGGTGATTCTCGTTTGGCTGCGTCGCCGCGTCCGGGATCCCGGCGCGGACAGGCCCGTGGCCGACCCCTCCGGCTTGCCGGAGCCGCCCCGTGGGAAGCCCGCCGGGCGGCCGCCGTCGGCGCTCTCCAGCGTCTTCATCTTGTTCGCGTTGGCCGGGTTCTTCTGGAGCGCCGGACTGGTCGCCTTCGGCGTCATCTCCTATCACCTGACGGCCGACGTGGCCGTCCCCGTTTCGGTGGTTCCGCTGTTGTACGCCGGCGCCATGGGGGCCGCCGCCGTCGGGGCCCTCGCCAGTGGCGTCCTTTACGACCGCGCCGGGGCGGCCGTACTTCTGGCGCTGCCCGTGCTGATTATGGGGGTGCCCGTGCTGGCCCTGGCGCCGAGCGCCGGGCTCGTGCTCGCCGGCGTCCTGGTCTGGGGGGCCGCCACGGGCATCCAGGACTCCACGGTCAAGGCGCTGGTTGCCGATCTGGTGCCCCAACCCCGGCAGGGCACGGCGTACGGGGTGTTCGCGGCGTTCGAGGGCGCCGGCGCCTTGGCCGGCGGCGCCCTGTACGGGTCACTTTACGGCGCACGGCCGGCGCTCATCGCTGCCGTGGCCGCACTGCAGGCAACGGCCCTTGTCCTGCTGCTCGTCACGCTGCACCGGGCCCGGCACGCATCACCTGGCCAAGGGCCCGCGGATGGGCTGACTTAGCGCGCCCAGACCGAGGCCGCGCCGGAATGTCCCGTGATGATGCTCTGGTAAATGAAGAAGGCCCCCGCGAGGGCGCCGGCAATCAGGACGGCTCCCCGGACAATCCGGTTGCTCCGAAGGCCGCCAAGGAACGCCAGGCGCCGGCCAAAGGGCTCGTAGGTGACCATCAACATTGCCGCGACCAGGACGAAAAAGATCACGGAAAGCACTTTGAGTACGTCACCTTCCTGGGCGTGCTCGTGGACCACCGCCGACGCCGGACGGACTTTCTCCAGCTGCTCGCCTGCCTGCGCGGTCAGGAGTGTTACTGGCACCAGCCCCAGTGACAACACGCCCAGGGGCCACGCCAGGTAGCCCCACCAGCGCCGTGCCACGGCATAAACGATGGCGCCAAGACCTGCAATGGGCGCTAATACCACTACGGCGTGGACGAGCAGGACATGGGCCGGGAGCCCACCAATTTCGATCAATTGAAATCTCCTCCAGAACGTGACGGCACCGGGTCTGATGACGGGGCAGCGAACTCGCGGCGGGGCCAGACTCCTATGATTCTTGCATGGGATCGCGGGAACTAGCGGGCATTGCCGGGCCGCTCTATGCATTGCCCTACGGGGAGTTCGTGGCTGCTAGAACGGCGGCGGCCAAAGACGTCAGTTCCGCGGGTGTCACCGCCGCCGAGCAGCGTGCCCTGGCGGCCGCAGTCCGTGCCCTGCCCAAGCCGTCGGTCGCGGCGTGGGCGGTGAACATGCTGGCGGCGCACAGCCCCGAAATCCTGCGGGAGCTGGCTGCACTGGGGACGTCGATGCAGGCCGCACAGGATGCCTTGGATGCAGCGGACCTCCGTCGCCTCGCCCAGCAGCGGCGCCAGCTCCTCGCCAGCACGGTGAAGGCGGCGCAGGCCTTGGCGGCCCGGCACGGACGGGCCATCAGCGCCGCCGTCGCGACGGAAGTGGAACAGACCCTGCGGGCCGCCACCGCCGATCCCGGGGCCGCCGCCGCCGTGCAAAGCGGCTGTCTCCTCCGGGCGCTCTCGGCGGACGGGGTCGACGTCGTCGACCTCGCCGGCGCAGTGGCTGTCGAGGGGAGCCATGCGGCGTCGGTGCCCGGCACTGGAGCCGCGCCTGGAACGGCCAGCGTCCACCGGTCAGAACCAGCGACCGCCGCCGGCGGGACAGAACCGGCGGACCGGACCGCACAGCGCGGCGGAACTGCCGGTGGAAAGCCGACAACGGAACAGCCCCGCCTCCGGACCGTCGGGACGGCACGGATGACGCCCACGCCGTCGGCGGTGGAACGGGCGCGGACCGCCCTGGAGGCGGCCGAAGTGGCCGCCGCGGAAGCCGACGAGGAGGCAGGCCGCGCGGCCGCGGAGCTGGCGGAGGCGACGGCGGAAACCAGCCGACTGGCCGACGAGGTGCGCGAGCTCAGGCGGCGTCTGGACGCGGCAGAAGCCGGGCTCAAAACGGCCCGGAAGGATCACGAGCTGGCGTCGGCTCTGGCGCAGCAGACGGCACGGGCCGCCGACCGGCAGCGTCGCAAGGAAGTCCTGGCGCGGGAACGGGTGCTGCGGCTCGGCAACACGCCGGAAGAGTGAAGTCTTAGTGTCGGTGGTCAGTCGCACACTGGAATCATGGAGAACAACCAGAATTTCCAGCAGGGTTTCCGCCATGATATCGAGTCAGATTTTGAGGCGGATTTCAACGACGCACAGGATGGCGCACTGCATTTCGTGGTCACCTACCTGGACACCGACTGCGGCCGGATCCGCACCGAGAGCTTCGATGACGCTGCCTCCGCAGACCGCTTCGCCAGCCGCTGCGTTGCGGGCGAAGACGGCTGGGCCGTGGTCGATGCAATCCCGGCGAAAGAGCGCCGGGCCGCCGCCTGACTCCGGAGACTTTCGGGACCGGAGCCTGTGTCCGGGCCGTCTTTCTCCGAGCGCGTGGGATTGGCCGGTCACGGTCGCGGACGGCGGGAAGGTGCCGGTCGCGGACGGCCGGAACGGGCCGGACGGCGGGAAGGTGCCGGACGCCCGAAGGGCCTCCACCCCGTGCCGGGTGAAGGCCCTGTGTGATCGCCGGCTGGCTGCCGGCGTCATGGGAGGTGCTTAGGCGAAGTCGGAGACGGCCGGATCCGGTCCGATCCGGCCGGCATCTTCGGCGGAACGATCCAGCCCGTTGATGGCCTGGATGTCGGTCTCGTCGAGGCTGACGTCCAGGGCCGCGTAGTTCTCGCGGATCCGGGACTCGGTCACCGACTTCGGGATGACCACGTTGCCGATGGCCAAGTGCCAGGCGATGACAACCTGGGCCGGGGTGGCGCCGTGCTTGGCGGCAATCTGGGCAATGACGGGGCTCTCGAGGAGCTCGCCGCCCTGGCCCAGCGGCGACCATGCCTGAGTGAGGATGCCCTTGGACGCGTTGAACTCGCGCAGGTCGGCCTGGCTGAAGAACGGGTGCAGTTCGACCTGGTTGATGGCCGGAACAACGCCGGTCTCATCGATCAGGCGCTGCAGGCCCTCCTTGGTGAAGTTGGAGACGCCGATGGTCTTGACTCTGCCCTGCTTCTGGAGCTCGATGAGGGCCTTCCAGGTGTCAACGTATTTGTTCTGCTTGGGCTGCATCCAGTGGATCAGGTACAGGTCCAGGGTCTCGAGGCCGAGCCGCTCCATGGATTCCTCGAACGCCTTCAGGGTGGACTCGTAGCCCTGGTCGGCGTTCCACAGCTTGGTGGTGATGAAAATTTCCTCGGGCTTGAGGCCGGAACGCTCGATGGCGCGGCCTACGCCTGCTTCGTTGCCGTAGATCTTTGCCGTGTCGATGTGGCGGAAGCCGGCCTCGAACGCCTGGACAACCACCTTTTCGGCCACGTCATCTTCAACCTGCCACACGCCGTAGCCAAGTTGGGGGATGGTGTTGCCGTCATTGAAAGTCAGTTCCGGTGAAAAAGTCATATAAGTATCCTGCCAACGTCGGCGCCCTCCGGCCAGCGAGAGGGCGCCGCTAAGCTAGGCGCGTAACCGGGAATACCCGGGAATACCCGGGAAATATCGGGAACGCCGGCCATGCCGGGGCGGGCCTGTGCAAAGACCAATTCGCGCAGCGGCTCAGGCTGGCGTCGGCCCGCCGCCGTCGGCTTCCACAAGCCGCCGCTCGGCGTCGTGAACCTGTTCCAGCACGGAATCGGCGCGCCGCCGCACCGACGCGGCACCCGCCGGGACCGGCCCCACGGCGAGCCGGAGCATCGCGGCCGCCTCAGCCGTCATGGCCAGGGAGTTGCCCGCCGTCGACAGGGCGCGGTGGACCCCCGCCAGCGGCCCCGGGATGTCCAATCCATTGCTGGGAAAGCGCCGCTGGGCCTCCACGCAAACCTGCCGGACCCGGGGCGCGAGCGCGGAGAGCTGATTGGCGATCTCGACGAGCTCGCCGTACAGGGCCTCGTCTTCGACCCCCTCAAGGACCTGGTGGTAGCGGTCAAGTCCGCGGTTGAACCGGTCGTGGGCGCGCCGCCAGAGCCCCTTGCCAAGTTCTGCGTCGTCCCTCCGGCCTTGCCGTGCTGCGCTGAAGAAGCCCAAGGTCGCGCTAAAGGTACTGGCCCGGGCCATGGTCCGGGTCCGCGGGTTCGGACGGCTCGGAGGAGTCAGCGCCGTGACGCGGCGCGGCGGCGCGGACCGGTTCGCCGTTTTCCCCGATGATGACGCCCGGTGCAATCACGGTTCCGGGCGGCAGCTGGCGCAGCTGCATTTGGGCGTAGGCGTGCTCCCTGGCGGCGTGCTGCGCCGCGATGGCCGTCTGGATGCCGTGGAAGAGTCCCTCGAGCCAGCCGACCAGCTGGGCCTGGGCTATCCTCAGTTCCGCGTCGGAGGGGGTGGCGTTCTCTGGAAAGGGAAGGTTGAGCCGTTCGAGCTCCTCAACGAGCTCCGGGGCAAGTCCGTCCTCGAGTTCCTTGATCGAACGGTCGTGGATTTCAGCCAGCCGGACGCGGGCCGCGTCGTCCAGGGGCGCGGTCTTCACCTCGTCCAGCAACTGCTTGACCATCGTGCCGATCCGCATGACCTTCGCGGGCTGGTCCACGAGGTCCTGAAGTTCGCTGCCCCGGGGCGGCCTGGGCCCGGCACCGGATCCACCGGCGCGGCCAGGCGGCACTGCAGCCGGTGGCGCCAGCGGCGTCCCGGGCAGGGCGTCATCCACGGGTGTGCCTTCGACGGGCACGTCGTCGGCAGTTTGGGCACGGGGCTGAGTGTCGTGCTGATCGCTCATGGCTTCATACTCTCACGCGCCGGGCCGCCCGGACCCGGCGTCCGCCGGAAGCGGAGGGGCGGCGTCGGACACCGTTGTGCCCCACGCCGCCCCTCCCCCGGCCCGGCCGGGCCAGCCTTTCAGCAGCACCCGCTTAGCAACACCGGCTCAACAACACCGCTCAGCAGCACCGCCCCTGCGGACTGGTGTCCTGCCGGTCGGTCCGGTCACGCCAGAACTCCCGCTCGGTGAGGGGACGGCTGGTGTGCCCGGAGGCCTCATGGTGCTCCAGGTACTTCTTGTAGGCATCGGCGCCCAGCACACCGCCGAGGTACCCGGCAAACCCGCGGAACCCCGCGAGGACCGCGTTCACGCCCGGCCCCGCATCAGTGGTGCCCGGACTTTTCGAGCCGGTCCCCGGCCGGGAGCTGGTTCCACTCGGCCACGAGGTCACGCTCCGCCGCCGTGGGGACAAACCCTGCCGGGGCGAAGACTCGGGAAGCCTGTGCGGGGTCTTCGTGCTCGGCGTTGGGCAGCCCCGCGGCCGTGTTCCGCAGGGCCTTGATGCTTGCCATCACTGCCGTGATGATGACGACGATGCTCAGCACCACGAAGATGATCGAGAGCCATCCCTGGATCATCGTGTTGCGGACCACGGCCTCCATGGCGGCCTGGGTCTTTGCGGTCCCAAAGGAGGTCTTGCCGTCCGCCAGAGCCTTGGCGAAGGCTGCGTTGTTGGCGAAGTAGCCCACTGCCGGAACGGGCGAGAAGATCTTGTAGAAGCTCGCCGTGATGGTCACGACGGCGGCCAACGCCAGCGGCGCCGCCACGATCCACAGGAACTTCGGGACGGTGCGCTTGGCGGTAATGGCCAGGCAGACCGAGAGTGCGATGGCCGCGAGCAGCTGGTTGGCGATCCCGAACAGCGGGAACAGGGTGTTGATGCCGCCCAGCGGGTCGGTGACGCCCATCAGCAGGACCGCGCCCCAGGCGGCCACCATGATGGCGGTGCAGAGCCAGGCGCCCGGGCGCCAGGAGTGTTCCTTGAACTTCGGGACGAAGTTGCCGATCGAGTCCTGGAGCATGAAGCGGGCAACGCGGGTGCCGGCGTCGACGGCCGTGAGGATGAAGAGCGCCTCAAACATGATGGCGAAGTGGTACCAGAACGCCATCATCGCCGTGCCGCCGATGAACTGCTGCATGATGTGGGCAAGGCCGACGGCGAGGGTGGGCGCGCCGCCCGAACGCGACACGATGCTTTGCTCCCCCACGTCCTTGGCCGTCTGCGCGAGATCACCGGCCGTGATGTTGACGCCGGACAGGCCCAGGCTGTTGACCCACGCGGCCGCGGTCTCGACGGTCCCGCCGGTCAGCGCCGCGGGGGCGTTCATGGCGAAGTAGATGCCGCGGTCAATGGAGATTGCGGCCACCAGGGCCATGATGGCCACGAAGGATTCCATGAGCATGCCGCCGTAGCCGATCAGGCGCGTCTGGCGCTCCTTCTCGATCAGCTTCGGTGTGGTGCCGGAGGCGATCAGCGCGTGGAACCCGGACAGCGCGCCGCAGGCGATCGTGACGAACAGGAACGGGAAGAGGGCGCCGGAGAACACCGGACCGTTGTCCCGGCCGGCGAATTCGCTGAAGGCCGGCACGGTGATTTCGGGGCGGACCACGATGATGGCCAGCGCCAGCATCACAATCACGCCGATCTTCATGAACGTGGAGAGGTAGTCGCGGGGGGCCAGGAGGAGCCAGACGGGCAGGATGGCTGCGATGAAGCCGTAGATGATGAGGCCCCAGGCGATGGTGACCTTGTCCAGGTGGAAGAACGCGGCACCCCATTCGGTGCCCGCCACGGCGCCGCCGCCGATGATGGCGGCCATGAGCAGCACGAAACCGATCAGGGACACCTCCATGACCTTGCCCGGCCGGATGAAGCGCAGGTACACGCCCATGAAGAGGGCGATCGGGATGGTCATGCCCACCGAGAAGACGCCCCAGGGGCTCTCGCCGAGGGCGTTGACAACCACCAGGGCGAGGATGGCGACGATGATCACCATGATGAGCAGGGTTGCGATGAGGGCGGCCGTCCCGCCGATGACGCCGAGTTCCTCGCGGGCCATCTGGCCCAGGGACCGGCCCCCGCGGCGCATGGAGAAGAACAGGACGAGGTAGTCCTGGACGGCGCCGGCAAGGACGACGCCGATGATGATCCAGATCGTGCCGGGCAGGTAGCCCATCTGGGCCGCGATGACCGGGCCCACCAGTGGGCCGGCGCCGGCGATGGCCGCGAAGTGGTGGCCGAAGAGGACGTTGCGGTCCGTCCGGACGTAGTCCTTGCCGTCGGCCTTGTATTCGGCCGGGGTGGCACGGCGGTCGTTGGGCTTGGTCAGGTAACGCTCAATGACCTTGGAGTAGAAGCGGTAGCCGATCAGGTAGGTGCAGACGGAGGCGAACACAAACCAGATGGCATTGACGGTCTCGCCGCGGATGATGGCGAGCATGAACCAGGCGATCCCGCCCAGCAGCGCAATGGCCGCCCACAGCGCGATCTTGGCGGGCGTCCAGGCGCGGTCCGCGGCGTCGCGAACCGACTCATCCACCGACGTCGGCGGGAGGGACGGGTCCGGAACGACCCCGTCGTCGAGTTGCGCGGTGCCACGCGCGCTGCCCTGCGTGAGGTTGTTTGTGCTTTCGCGTTGTGTGCCATCTGGCATTGTGCCCATGTCTCCTCCTTGAGAAACCCAGCTGGGCAGTCCACCGGTACAGAACTGCCCTCCGGCACCCTACCAATGCGGGCGGGTCCCGGCCGGGGCCCTGCGCCCGGCGGTGTGGATTGCGCGACGAGCGGTCGGCCCGGCTACGCCGGGAGGTTGCTGAGCTGCATGAGGCGGGCCTCGCAGAGGTCCAGCCAGCGCACCTCGGCTTCGGTCTGGAAGATGAGGGAATCCAGCACCAGGAGCCGGGCGGTATCGGCCGGTCGCTGAAGCGCGGCCGTGTCGCGGCGGGACTTGGTGTAGTCCTGCAGCGCGCGGATGGAGACCGTCCGCTGGGCCTGGATGATGGCGCCGACGTCTGTCCCGGGAATCGTGAGGCCTAGGGCGAGCTTGATGGCCAGTTCATTCCGGGGCGGATTCGCGCGGGATACCGGGGCCGTGAACCAGGCGCCGACTTCGGTCCGGCCGGCCGTGGTGATGCTGTAAATGACGTGCCCGTCGCCGTCGCCGCCGTCGTTGCGGACCAGCCCGTCGCGTTCCAGCCGGTCCAGGGTGGTGTAGACCTGTCCGATGTTCAGCGGCCAGGAGGACCCGGTGCGGTCCTCGAATTCGGTCCTGAGCTGGTACCCGTAGCGCGGGCGGTCCTGCAAGAGGGCGAGGAGACTGTGACGGATCGACATGGCGCCCCCCGGAATCGCTAAGTCACGAAATCACACAGCATACACGCGCCCCAAGACGCGTGTATACCGCGTATGGAACCACGCTATCGTCTTTGGTGTCCTTGCCGCAAAACAGCGCATGCCCCGCACGGAATATGTCTGCCCGGACCTGCGGTTTCAGGCCGGATCCGGCGCCCCGCTACATGACCAGCAGGACCTTGCCCACGTGGTCGCCGGAGTCGAAGTAGGTGTGCGCGGCGGCGACCTGGTCCAGCGGGAAGCTCTTGGCCACGAGCGGCCGGATCCTGCCGTCGGTCAGCATCGGCCACACGGCGTCGCGGACGGCGTTCATGATCACGGTCTTTTCCTCCACCGGGCGGGGACGCAGCGCGGTGGCGATGATGGCGGCCCGTTTCTGCAGCAGCTGGCCAAGGTTCAGTTCCGCCTTCGCGCCGCCCTGCAGCCCGATCACCACGAGGCGTCCGTAGTCGGCGAGCGCATCGATGTTCTGCTCGAGGTATTTGGCCCCGACGACGTCGAGGATGACGTCCGCGCCTTTGCCGCCGTTTTGCGCGCGCAGGCTCGCCGGGAAGTTTTCCTCCGCGTAGTTGATGGCGATGTCCGCCCCGAGGAAGGCCTTGGCTGTGCCGACTTTTTCGGCGTTCCCGGCCGTCGTGGCCACGCGGGCGCCAACGGCCTTGGCCAGCTGGATGGCCATGGTGCCGATACCGCCTGTGGCTCCGTGGATGAGGACAGTTTCGCCCGGCTGCAGCTGCGCCGTCATGATCAGGTTGGAATAGACCGTCGCCGCGACTTCGGGCAGCGATGCCGCCGTGACCAGATCCACGCCGTCGGGGACCCTCAGGACCTGCCCCGCGGGCACGGCCACCTGCTGGGCGTAGCCGCCGCCGGCGAGCAGCGCCACCACTTTGTCCCCCACGGAAAACGCCTTGGTCACGCCCGGACCGAACCCTGCGATCCGGCCGGAGACCTCCAGCCCGGGGACCTCGGAGGCGCCCGGGGGCGGCGGGTAGAAGCCCTTGCGCTGCTGGACATCGGCACGGTTAAGGCCCGCGGCCACGACGTCGATCAGCACCTCGCCGGGGCCGGCCACCGGGGCCTGAACCTCACGGACTTCCAGGACCTCGGGTCCGCCGGGCTCTGAGATATAGACAGCCTTCATGGAGCACTCCCGATTCCTAACTGGCTCCGCGCACGTTCGCCGCGATCGCCAGGTCCGATCAACATCACTCCCCAGAATATGGCGGGGAGCTGCACGCGTCCGCAAGCGCACCGTGTTTTTGGTTTTTGTTGCAGCCGACTGCCTATGAAAGACTACTCGTTAGGGAAGGTTGTCCGAGCGGCCGATGGAGCTGGTCTTGAAAACCAGTGTGCGGTGACCCCGTACCAAGAGTTCGAATCTCTTACCTTCCGCGGGAGCGCAGATCATGCGCGGTTCAAAGGCCGGCTCGGGGCGATCGAAAGATCGTTCCGGCCGGCCTTACTCGTCTCCGCCCCGGAGTGAAACTCCCGACCGGCCCAAGAAACGTCAGCTGTGAATGTTGGCCGTGTTGGCGGCCAACTGGCAGCCCAAGGTAACGGTTCTGCACCGTCTTGCAGACCTGACAATAACTTCCGGCCCTGTACCTGATACTGAGGGTGCCCGTCAGCTGGTTGCCCGGCGCCGTTCGATCGTGGCGTCTTCGCTGGCACTCCAGCTGGCGAGGAGGTGCAGCCGTTCCGCTGAGGGCGAGCCCGGCTCGGCGGTGTAGACCATGAGGACCAGGCCTGGCTCCGCGGTGATGGCTAGTTCCTCGTAGGCCAGCGTGAGTTCGCCGGCCACGGGGTGGTGAAAGCGTTTCGTGCCGGACCCGTGGGTCCGCACGTTATGGGCGCCCCACAGAGTCCGAAACGTCTCACTGCGGGTCGACAGTTCGCCGACCAGGTCCTGCATGGTCCGGTCGTGGGGGTCGCGGCCGGCTTCAGCGCGCATGATGCCGACGCACATTTCACCGAACAAGTCCCAATCCGGGTAGAAGTCGCGCGAGGCGGGGTCGAGGAACTGGAACCGCGCCAAGTTCGGGGTTCGGCCACCGTCTCCGATCACCGGAGAGTAGAACGCCCGGCCCAACGCGTTCGTCGCGAGCAGGTTCTGGTACGGGTCGCGAACGAATGCGACGCCCTCGGTGATCGCTTCCAGCGCCCACTGCAGGCTCAGACGCGCCCCGGCCGGGACGGTCGCGCGCTTGCGCGACCGTCCCGAGGTCGGGATGCCGTCTGCGGCGCGGGCCAGATCGAACAAGTGGGCACGCTCGGTGTCATCGAGCCGGAGGGCACGGGAGATGGATTCGAGCACGGACGAGGACGCACCGGCGATCGAACCGCGCTCCAGCTTGGCGTAATACTCCACGCTGACGTCGGCGAGGACCGCAACCTCGCTGCGCCTCAATCCGGCCACCCGTCGGTTCGAGCCTGCCGCAAGGCCCGCTTCTTCCGGCGTAAGTCGTGCACGGCGCGACATCAGGAACTCACGCACTTCACCCCGGTTATCCATGCATCAAGGGTAAATCGCTGCGGCCGAACAAGGGGTTCCCTCCCGGTACACGTCTCACCGGGGACTCCCCCGCCCGCGGAAATCGGGATTGACTGGCCGGAGGGTTGAGCGGTGCTTCGGGCCTGCGGAACGGTTGACGACGTCGGGCGAGGCGCCGCTTCCTGTGGCTACGCAGCCACGCTTGACCAACCCCAACGCTGAGGCATTACCGCCACGCACGGAAGGAACCGCATGACGACCGCCCCCACCCGGACACCGGCACAGGAAGCTATTGCATTTGTCGACGGCACACCAGAGGGCAGCGAACAAGAAAACAGCGCACAAGAAAACAGCGCACAGCAAAGACTGCCCCTGACCGCACTGGTGGTCCTGGCCGCCATGGGATTTATCCTCGTCGCCACCGAGACGATGCCCGCCGGCCTGCTTCCTGTCATTGCCGCCGGCCTCCACACCGGCGAAGGTACGGTGGGTCTGCTGGTCAGCGCGTACGCCCTCGGAACGGTCATCGTCACCATCCCCGCGATCATGCTGACGCGTGGCATGCGACGAAAGCCGCTCCTGCTCGGCGGTATCGCCGGCCTCGTGCTTGCCACCACGGTCACCGCAGTCTCCCCCGATGTGACGTTGTCACTCGTGTCACGATTCTTTGCGGGCGCGTTCTCGGGAATCATCTGGGGAATGCTCGCCGCCTACGGGCGCCGCATCAGCCCGCCCCGGCACGCAGGGTTGTCCTTGGCCATCGTGTCCACCGGGGCGCCCCTCGGATTCGCGTTCGGCACCCCACTCGGCGCCTGGATCGGAACAGCTTTCGATTGGCGCTGGTCATTCGGTGCCCTGTCCGCCCTGGGGGTCATCGTGGCTGCGCTGATCCTCGGATGCGTCCCCGACGCCGCCGGCCAACCGCGAGCGTCACGGCTCCCCCTGGGCCGGGTGTTCAAAATCCCCGGCG
Organism: Arthrobacter sp. P1_D12; assembly: GCF_056406175.1. Taxonomy (NCBI): domain Bacteria; kingdom Bacillati; phylum Actinomycetota; class Actinomycetes; order Micrococcales; family Micrococcaceae; genus Arthrobacter; species Arthrobacter sp. P1_D12. The sequence goes on along the minus strand of NZ_JBFUAR010000020.1, from coordinate 8,373 downwards.
TCGCAGTCATCCTGGCCGTCATCGTCGCCTGGATGCTCGCCCACAGCACCATCTACACCTACATCGCCCCCTACCTCCGGGCCACCGGCACCGGCCTCTCCGCCAGCCTGGTCCTGCTGGTCTACGGCATTGCGTCCGTTGTCGGGGTCGCCGTCACCGGTGCGCTGCTGGACCGCCACCCGAGGCCCCTCCTTCACCTCAGCGTCACCGTGTTCGTCGCTTCCGGACTCATTCTGCTGATCGGACATGCATCGGTAGTCGCCATCCTGATCGCCGCCGCGCTCTGGGGCCTCACCTTCGGCGGCGCATCAGCCCAAGTCCAGGGACCACTCACCACCGCCGGAGGCGACAACGCCGACGTCGCCAATGCATTCCTCCCGGTCGCCTTCAACCTGGCTATCTTCGGCGCGGGCATTCTCGGCGCGCTCCTCCTGACCCCATTCGACGGGCTGGCGCTCCCGGTCGTCATGATCGCCCTCGGCATCACCGCCCTGCTGCTCACCCTGTACGGCCGACGCTCGGCATTCCCGCGCCGGCTCTGACTGGCTATGCATTGAAACTGTCCGTGCCCCGTCATAGTCTCTCTGTGTCTCCACCACCCCATCTCCACACAAACCAGAGTCCGGCGGCCGCACGTCAACGGCCGCCACAGAGAGCAGGAGCTTCCATGCCCACACCCGAGCACTCCAACGGCGCACCATGTTGGATCGACCTCATGACATCCGATGCCGAGAAGGCCAAGTCGTTCTACGGTGCGCTGTTCGGTTGGACGTACCAGACCGGCGACGAAGCAAAATATGGCGGCTACATCACCGCGTGGAAGGACGGCAAGTCCGTCGCCGGCCTGATGCAGAAGCAGGAGGATCAGGCCGCCTGGCCGGACATGTGGTCCACGTACCTGCGCTCGGAGGACGCCGCCGCCACCGTCAAGGCTGCAACGGAACACGGCGGCCAGGTCTACATGCCGCCCATGGACGTCCCCGAACAGGGCAGCATGGCGATGATCGCCGACGCCACGGGTGCGTCGGTCGGCGTGTGGCAGCCGGCTGAGATGAAGGGCTATGAACTGGCGGCCGAGCCCGGTGCCCCGGCGTGGCACGAGCTCCACGCCAAGGACTACGCCGCCGCCGTCAAGTTCTACCAGGACGTGTTCGGCTGGGACACCGACGTCATGAGCGACACCCCGGAGTTCCGCTACACCACCCTGGGCGCGGGCCCGGCGGCCAAGGCCGGGATCATGGACGCGTCTGCCTACCTTCCCGCCGAGGTCCCGTCCAACTGGCAGGTTTACTTCGCCGTGGAAGACGCCGACGCCTCCATCGAGACGGCAGTATCCCTCGGCGCCAAGGTCATCGACGGGCCGGACAACACCCCGTTCGGCAGGCTCGCCACACTGACCGACCCCACGGGCGCGATGTTCAAGATCGTGGCTGACACCGGACAGGGCGGGCAGTCCGCCACGGACGCCTAATAGGCCAGGACGCCAGAGCTTTTCCCACCTAATTACAAAAATTGTTGTAGGAAATACCGGCCAGAGCCTTCCCCGAGGGCTACTGGCCGGTATTCTGCTGTGGAGCGTCCGGTGGAGGCACCCGGACACCGCTCACCCGTATCACCAGTCACCATTGCCCGGGGCTTTCGAGCCGCTCCGGGAAGGCTGCGGCGCGTCCCGCTGGGGGGCGTCCCGCCGAATGCACGTTTAGTCCATACGTTGTTCATTCACCCCTGTTTGGATGGGCCCGGCACGACTTGACCAGGAGTTCTGGCCGGCCACTGTCCGCTGCACCCTGCGGACGCACTGCACCCTGCCCTTTACCCGGGGCACCCTAGTGAGAGTTAGAGCGGATGAAACTAACACCCTGGAAAACAGCGCTGGGCTCAGCACTGTCGGCGGCGCTGATTGCAGCTCCACTGGCGGCGGCCGTGCCGGCTAACGCCACCGAACCCTTGCCGGCAGCAACCGGAACCTCGCCGGTGGTCATCAACGAGGCCTATCTCAGCGGCGGCAGCGCCGGCGCGGCCTTCAAGAACAAGTTTGTCGAGCTGTACAACGGCTCCGACGCGCCGGTCTCACTGGAGGGCTGGAGCCTCCAGTACCGCTCAGCCCCGGGCACCGGTGCGCCGAGCTCGGTGGCAGCCCTGGCTGGCAGCATTCCCGCCAAGGGCTACTACCTGCTCAAGGGCGGCAGCAACGGCACGGCCGGCGCCGACCTGCCCGCCGCGGACGCCACCGCCACCGGCTTCAACCCGGCCGGTGGCGGCGGCACGATCGTGCTGGCCAGACAGGCCACAGCACTCAACCCGCTGCCGACAGGCTCGGTCATCGAACCGGCCAACGTCGCGGACCTCCTCGGCTACGGCACCTCCAACACCTTCGAGGCCCAGGCGGCCACGGCGCCGTCGGGAAACACCGACGTCAAGAGCATGAACCGCAGCAACGGCGGGGACACCAACAACAACGCCGCCGACTTCGCACTGAACGCCGCCATCACGCCGACGGCGGCCAGTGGCGCTGCCGGCCCCGTGGACCCGCCCGTGGATCCGCCCGTGGACCCGGGCACTCCCCCGGCCGCCAAGACCATTGCCGAAATCCAGGGCACCGGCGCCGCAAGCCCGCTGGCAGGATCCTCGGTCACTACGCGGGGCCGGGTCACCGCGACGTTCCCCACCGGCGGATCCGCCGGCTACTACGTCCAGACCCCCGGCACGGGCGGCGATCTCACCCCGGCCAACCACGCGGCGTCGGACGCGGTGTTCGTCTACTCCCCGTCCACGGTCGACTCCGTCAGGATCGGCGACTACGTCGAACTCACCGGCGCTGTCAGCGAATTCTTCGGCATGACGCAGTTGAACGTCGCCGCGGCGGCCGATCTGAAGAAGCTCACCGAGGCCGCCCCCGAGGTCAAGGCCACCGGCTTCGCGCTCCCCGCCGACGAGGCCTTCCGTGAATCCCTCGAAGGCATGCTGCTCACCCCACAGGGCCCCGTCACCGTGGCGGACAACTTCTCGCTGAACCAGTACGGCGAGATCGGCCTGGCCGGCGGCACCACCGCGCTGGAGCAGCCCACCGCCGTCGCGTCCTTCGGTTCTCCGGAGTACACCGCCACGGCCGCGGCGAACGCCGCCCGCGGCATCAAGCTCGACGACGGCGCCACCACGAACTTCCTCAAGGACGCCGCCACCAAGGCCCAGGTGCTCCCGTACCTGACCACGGCCGATCCCGTCCGGGTCGGCGCGCCGGTGACGTTCAAAACCAACGTGGTGCTCAGCTACGCGAACAGCGCCTGGAAGTTCCAGCCCCTGACCCAGCTGACGGCCGCCAACGCGGACACCGTGCAGCCGGCCAGCTTCGGCGCCACCCGGGCCGGGACCCCGGCCGCCGTGGGAGGCAATCTCAAGCTTGCCTCCTTCAACGTGCTGAACTACTTCCCCACCACCGGCGACCAGATCTCCGGCTGTACGTTCTACCCGGACCGGGACGGCAACCCCATAACGGTCAAGGGCGGCTGCGACGTCCGCGGCGCGGCGAACGCGGAGAACTTCAAGCGGCAGCAGGACAAGATCGTAGCGGCGATCTCCAAGTCCGGGGCCGACGTCGTCACGCTCATGGAGGTCGAGAACTCGGCCCAGTTCGGCAAGACCCGGGACGACGCGCTCGCCAAGCTGGTGGATGCGCTGAACATCGCCACGCCGGGGATCTGGGACTATGTCCGCACGCCGGCCAACGCACCCCCGCTGGCGGACGAGGACATGATCCGCACCGCGTTCATCTACAAGTTGGCCGCCGCCGAACCGATCGGCGAATCCAACATCCACAACGACACGGTCGCGTTCGCCAGCGCCCGCAAGCCGATGGCCCAGGTCTTCAAGCCGGTCGGCGCCGCCGATGACAAGAAGTTCATCGCGATCGCCAACCACTTCAAGTCCAAGGGCTCCGCCGCGACACCGGAGGACACCGACAAGGGCCAGGGCGCCTCGAACCTGGCCCGCACCGCCCAGGCCAAGTCCCTGCTGGCATTCGCCGACGAACTGCAGAAGTCCAAGGGCACCGACAAGGTCTTCCTGATCGGTGACTTCAACTCCTACGCCAAGGAGGATCCGATCAACGTCCTCACGGGCGCCGGGTACGTCAACCAGGATGAGAAGGCCAAGAACGCCGACGGTTCCGCCAAGCACTCCTACCTGTTCGGCGGCCTCGTGGGCTCGCTGGACCACATCCTCGCCTCCCCGGCGGCCAACGCCGCCGTCACCGGCGCGGACATCTGGAACATCAACTCCGTGGAATCCGTGGCGCTGGAGTACAGCCGCTACAACAACAACGTCACCGACTACTACGCTCCGGACCAGTTCCGGGCGAGCGACCACGATCCCGTGGTGGTGGGCCTGAACTTGCCCGTCACCCCGGCCAGCGTGGAGCTGAACTTCCTGGGCATCAACGACTTCCATGGCCGCATCGATTCCAACACCGTGTTCTTCGCCGGGACCATCGAGAAGCTGCGCGCCGCCGCCGCCCCGGGCGCCACGGCGTTCATTTCGGCCGGCGACAACATCGGCGCCTCGCTGTTCGCCTCGGCGATCGCCAAGGACCAGCCGACCATCGACGTGCTGAACGCCCTGGAGCTGCGCACCTCCGCGGTGGGCAACCACGAGTTCGACGGCGGCTGGGCTGACCTGCGCGACCGCGTCACCGCCGGCGGGAACAACGCCAAGTTCCCGTACCTGGGCGCCAACGTCTACGCAAAGGGCACCACCACCCCGGTCCTGCCGGAATTCACGGTCCTGGACATGAACGGCGTGAAGGTCGCCGTGATCGGCACGGTAACGCAGGAAGTGCCGTCCCTGGTCACGCCGTCAGGCATCGCGGACCTTGAATTCGGTGACCCCGTCGACGCGATCAACCGGGTCGCGGCGAAGATCAAGGCGGACAAGCTCGCAGACATCATCATCGTGGAGAACCACGACGGCGCCGGGTCCGGCGCGCCCGAGGGCGCCACTTTGGAGCAGGAAATCGCCGCCGGTGGCCCCTTCGCCAAGATGGTCCAGAAGGTCACCCCGGATGTGGCGGCGATCTTCAACGGCCACACCCACAAGCAGTACGCCTGGGACGCCCCGGTCCTGGATGCGGCGGGCCAGCCCACGGGCAAGACCCGCCCGATCGTCCAGACCGGAAACTACGGCGAGTTCATCGGCCAGATCCAGCTGACCATCGACACCAAGACCATGTCGGTGACCGGGTACAAGGCCGGCAACGTCCAGCGCACCACCAGCGCCGCGCAGCCGGCAGCCGATCTTGTGGCGCAGTACCCGCGCGTCGCGGCCGTCAAGGCCATCGTGGACAAGGCCCTGGCCGAAGCCGCGGTGGTCGGCAACCAGCCTGTCGGCAAGGTCACGGCGGATATCACGACGGCGTTCGCCGGTTCCCCGGCTGTCCGCGATGACCGTGCCAGCGAGTCCACCCTCGGCAACCTGGTGGCGGACTCCCTTGTCGATGCGCTGAAGGCGCCGGAACTGGGCGCCGCCGAAATCGGCGTCGTCAACCCTGGCGGCCTGCGCAACGAGCTGTACTACGCGCCCGACGGCACCATCACGTACGCCGAGGCCAACGCGGTGCTGCCGTTCGTGAACAATCTGTGGACCACGTCCCTGACCGGTGCGCAGTTCAAGACCCTGCTGGAGCAGCAGTGGCAGACCAACCCTGACGGCACGGTTCCCAGCCGCGCCTACCAGCAGCTGGGCCTGTCCAAAAACGTGAACTACACCTACGACGCCGCCCGCGCCGCCGGTGACCGGATCACCTCGATCCGGGTCAACGGTGCACTGATCGACCCGGCGAAGTCCTACCGGATCGGGACGTTCAACTTCCTGGCCACCGGCGGCGACAACTTCCGCATCTTCAAGGAAGGCGCGGGCACCAAGGACTCCGGGCTCGTGGACCGCGATGCCTGGATCAAGTACCTGCAGGCCCACAACCCGGTCTCGCCGGACTTCGCCCGCCGCTCCGTGGCGGTCGTGAACACGACGGCGGCCGAGGTCAAGGACGGCGAATCCATCACACTGGCGGTTTCGAAGCTGGACCTCACCTCGCTGGGCAGCCCGGTGAATGCCTCGCTGCGCGCCGAGTTCACGGACGCTGCCGGCACCGTGACGGCCCTGGGCACGGTACCGGTGACCGCCGGCGCCGCTCAGGTGGACGTGAAGGTTCCGGCCGGAGCCGCCGCCGGCACGGGCACCCTGGTGCTTACCGCCGTCGAATCCGGCACTGTGGTGAAAACGGCGGTGAAGGTCGCGGCCAGCGTCCCCGTCCCGCCGAAGTGCACGCCGCCGGCCAAGCCGGCCAGGCCCGGGGATCTCGTGGGCCAGGTGAACTACGGGACAGCCATGGCCGCCTACCGGAAGTGCCTCAAGGGCTGATGCCTTAGCCCGGATTTCAGGTCCCCCACCACGGCACATGCCCTCCCCTGGCCCGCAGCACTGGACATAAGCACCAACTGTCCACTGCCCGGCCCCAGGGGAGGGCATGCCCATTCTTGGAGGCAGGCGCGCCGGGGGACATGCCCACTTTTGAGCGGCTCCTGAGCGGCGGGCGGGTGCGTGCAAGGGGCTAGTGGCTAGTGGCTAGGGGGCCAGGATGTCGCGGGCGATCTCGTCGGCGTCGCGCAGGGTGCGCTGGCCGCTGCGGTAGACCGGTCCCGACTTCGGCCGGGCCTCGGCGGCGATGGCCGTGCCCCATTGCGTGGCGGAGAGCTGAAGCCCGAGCACGTAAAGCCCCGGCGTCACGGACCCGTTGGCACCCAGCGGCCGGTACGGATGCGGGACGACGTCCAACCCGGAAGTCTGCACCGGGATCCCCTCCACGCTCATCATGAGGCGCGGCCGCACCAGCCCCTCGGCGAGCAACTGCTCCAACAAGGGCGAAGAGTTAACAGCCACCCGGTTGGCCGGGGCCAGCGCCTCGATCATCGCCACCGCGGACACGGCCCCCGCCCCTGAACCGGACACGGCGGCCGCCCCGGAACCGGACACAGCGTTCTCCGTCCTGTCCCTTACCGCACCGGGCTGCGCCGTCCCAGAAGCAGCACCGATCACGCCGGCACTGCCCACAAAACCGCGGACCCCAGCACCGCCCGCGGCAGCAGCACCGATCACGCCGGCACTGCCCACAAAACCGCGGACCCCAGCACCGCCCGCGGCAGCACCACCGACGCCGGCAGGCTCCATCGCGGCACCTTCCGCCGCGCCGTCGGCGCTTTCATCCAGTCCGCCGCCCACCCACGGCGACGCCGCGGTGAACATCCGGGCCCGACGGTCCACGCCGAACTTGGGGTCAGGGCCCACGAAACGCACGATTCCCGCCCGGGCCAGCGCCGCGAGCTGCGCGGAGCGCAGCGCCGGCGGGCCGCTCGCCAGGCCTTCCACGAATGATTCGAACCAGCCCCGGAGGCCCGCGACCCAGGATTCGTCCGTGATGCCGCTGTCGGCCACAGCGGTCTTGAGCACCGCCCGGCCGTGGTGCAGCGCGCCGATCGCCATCTTCACCGGATCGTCCTCGCCAAGGGCCGAGCGCCGGGCGTCGTCGAGCAGGTAGTCGACGACGGCGGCGTCCAGTTCGGCTCTGGAGTCAAACGAGCGCCCGGCCAGGGGCGCCGCGAGGCCGAGCAGGTCCAGGCGGTGGGATGCCCGGACATGGACGGCAATCACCGATTCCGCGGTGTGCTCCCACTTGGCGGTCGAGTGGGCGTGCGGCCGCAAAGACTCGTCCAGGGCGCGCAGGAACTCGGCCGGGCCGGTCAGGATGGCATCGGGCTGCGAGCGCGCGAGCGTGGAGTAGTAGGCCCAGACCGCGTCCCGGTGCAGGAGCGGCCAGAGGTCGTAGTCAAAGGAGGGCCGGATTCCGGAGTCGGCGAACTTCGCGATCGCGCCCTCAGTGCAGTAGCGCAGCCGGACCGTTCCGGGGTAGTAGCCGGCGAGTGTCGCCTTCGCCCGGTAGGGGGTGCCGCGGCGTGAGGCGGCGATGATGAGCGGTTCGCGGCCGGACGGCAGATACCTCAGTTCAGCGGTGCCCTCCCCGGCAACGAACCGGCCGCCGCGCCCTTCCGTCAGCTGTCCCATCACGTCAAAGAAGTTCAGGCCCATGCCGCGCACCAGGACAGGTTTGCCTCCCGGCACCCGGGACCAGTCGACGTCGGCGGGCGCCGCCGGCGGCACGTACAGGAGACCAAGTTCCTCCGCCGCGGAAAGCAGCTCCCGCTGTTCAGGGTTCAACCGCGCGTCGAGGTGGCCCACGGCCAGCACCACGGAGTCGACGGTAAGTATGGTGCCGTCGTCGAGCACGACGTCGAACCGCACCGCAGCGTCCTCCGGGCCGGCCGGCCC
>NZ_JBFUAR010000019.1:0-68940 GCF_056406175.1 Arthrobacter sp. P1_D12 | reverse complement strand
AGTCCCAACCGTGAGCTAGCCGTCCTGGACGCCCGGCGGTCGTTACGGTTCGGTCCGCTGCGGATCGCTGCGTTCACCGGCGTCCCGGCCCGGACCGTGTCCCGGATCCTGCACCGGCACGGGGTCCCGCGGCTGGCGGACTGCGATCCGCTGACCGGCGCCCCGATCCGCGCCGCCCGGACCACGGCGAACCGGTACGAACGGGCACGGCCCGGGGAACTGGTCCATCTGGACGTCAAGAAGCTCGGACGCATCCCGGACGGCGGCGGCTGGCGGGCCCACGGCCGCTCGGAGCAGGTCAAGGGACGCGGAATCGGTTACGACTACGTCCACGTCGCGATCGATGACCACACCCGCATCGGCTACGCCGAGGTCCTTCCCGATGAAATGGGCCTACCGGCAGGTCTTCACCAGCAGCACCCACCGCCAATCCGCACTTGCGCCCTGGCTCCAGCACTACAACACTGAACGAATCCACACCGGCATCGGAACCACACCCATCACCCGGGTGTCACCAACCTGATGGCTCAGTACAMCTAGGGGGCGGTATCGGCGAGAAGATCAGCGATGAACTCGGCATATCTCAGCTCACCCTCGGCGTCCTCCACGGTGAGAACCGGGCGGCGACGACCATTATCGCCACGTGGATCCGCGACCAGGTGCTGGACGACGGGAGCTTGCCTCTGGGCATTCGTTTCAAGAGCAAGCATGGCGGGGGAGATTGTTGGGCGTACTGGCTGCGCCGCAGGGATGACGGACTGGACGGCGACGATATGTCCTCCGATTCGGGCGCTGCGATCCATGCCCACAATCCGGCGCTGCTGACCGTGGCGGAACGCTTGGCATCAGGATCTGGTGAGCGGGAAAATCGCCCACTCAGCCGCCGTGGCCGCCGTCAAACGTCTCTGCACCAAACGGCAACCACTGCAGCGTCGAAGCCCAATCGGTTTCGGTCGTCTCCCTGGCATCTCAAATACGATCGTATTTGAGATGCCGGAGATAGCGCCGAAATCGACTTCAGTGGGCCTCAGCGCTGTAGTAGCTGCCGTTTGATGCAGACGGCCGTTGACAAAATGCAGGACGGTGCACGATTTGCTGACCGCACTCCCGGCTCGAAGCGGTTTAGTCGTGAAGGGCGCCAGTGGTCATGCGGTAGGAGGAGATTCCTTCGAGTTGTCTGGGTTCAACCCAGACCTGGAAGCCTTGAGCGGCTTCGAAGAGTGTCCTGGTGGACTTTTCGTCGGATGCTATCCAGATCATGGAGGAGTCGGGCATCGCGTCGTCGACGATCCCTGTGCGGATGACGTCACCATGTTTCTGGATTTCGACCGGGGCGCCGATGAGGCGTACCCATTCGTGATGGCGGTATCTGGTCATCTCTCGTTTTCCTCGGTCTTGGTGGGCGATGCGGAAGTGGACCTGATGCGGCGTGGCCGGGGGTGGCCTCTGGGCTTATGCCACAGAGGCCACCGGTGTTTCTGTCGATGACATCCCGGCCGGGAGTCGGGGAGGTGGTGATGGCGGCGGGTTAGACGATGAGCGCCGCTGGGGTTCTTAGTTGGTGCTTGCCATGGCCGGCGCTGCTGCATGTACGGCGGAGTTCCGTATTCTCACCCGGAGATCTTCCTCGAATTTGTCGATGTCTGCGAGCCTGGTGAGGATGCCCTGGGCGCGTTCGACGGGTATGACGGCGACCCCGTCATCGTCGGCTGTGATGAGGTCGCCGGGGTTGACGACGGTGCCGCCGCAGGCCACCGGCACGGAGACGGCGCCGGGCCCGTATTTGGCGGGTCCTGCCGGTGAGGCCCCGCGGGCCCAGACGGGCAGGCCAAGTTCCCTTATTGCCGCGCGGTCGCGGGTCAGTCCGTCGATGATGACACCGGCGATGCCTTTGGCGAGGCAGATTTCGGCCAGGAGATCGCCGAATACGGCCCGTGTTGTTCCTCCGAGGGCGTTGATGACCAGCACGTCACCGGGTTCGGCGTCGTCGAGGGCGCGGTGAATGGCCAGGTTGTCGCCCTCCCGGGTCAGCACGGTCAGTGCCGGACCCACACACCGGGCGTTGGCCCATTGTGATGCGATGCCGGTGTCCATGAGGTTGAGCCGGTCCATGGCGTCACCGACATTGGCTGTGGGGTACCTCTTCAGGCTTTTGATGAGCCCTGAGGGAGCGTTGGTTGGACGGGGGCTGACGGTGAGTGATTTGGTTGATGCGTCGATAAACATGGTGTCTCTCGCTAGCTCGATCGGTKCGAATTTGGGCCGCTGCGTCACGCAATGAAGCGGTTCTAGGGATTGGTTCGGGCCGGGCATGCGCGCCGGCTGGTGGGACGGCACGACGTTCTTCCCTCTGTTATGCGTGGGCGGGGGCAGCGATGGTGTTCACTGCGTGTGCTGGCCGCTGGCCGGCGAGGGCCTGCCGGATGGCCTGCAGCGCGCCGCTTCCGGCGGCAAGAAAGGCCTCTTCGCTTTGGCCGGCGACATGCGGGGTCACGATCAGGTTCGGCACCCCTGCGATCTGGATCTTGGAGTGTGCGATGGGGTCCTTCATGTCCACGGACTCCCCTTCAAGGACATCGAGCCCGGCCCCGCCCAGATGGCCGTCCTGCAACGCCCGGGCCAGGGCTTGTTCATCAATGAGGCCGCCGCGGGAGGTGTTGATCAACACCGATCCTGGCTTCATTCGTGCCAGGGCCTCGGCATCAATGATTTGGGCGGTCTGTTCGGTCAGCGGCATGTGCAGGCTGAGAACGTCAGAGCCGGCGAGAACCTCATCGATAGTCGCCGGAGAGGCACCTGCGGCCTGGATGGCGGATTCTTCTACGAAGGGATCGTGGACCAGGACATGCATGCCGAATCCCTGCCCAATTCCGGCGACCATGCGGGCGATGTTGCCGAATCCGAGCAGTCCGAGGGTGCGGCCGTGCAGTTCGAAGCCGTTCATCTGGGGTTTGGCGGACGCCCATTGCCCGGAAGTGGTTTGGGCGGCCCCGTAGGGGACCTTCCTTGCCAGGGAGAGCAGGAGGGCGAAGACGTGCTCGGCGACGGCGCGGCTGTTGCTGCCCGGAGTGGTGGTCACCCAGATACCTGCGTCGGTGGCCGCCTCGATATCGACGTTGTCCGTTCCTACTCCGTGGCGGGCGATGATGCGCAGCCGGGGGGAACTGTCGATCTTTTCCCGGTCGAAGAGTTCGGCGCGCAGCAGGACGGCGTCAATACCGTCGCGGACGTCTTGGTAGCGGACGGCGTCCGGGCCGTAGCCCAGATGGACCTGGCCCAGCGCGCTGAGTTCTGCCAGCACATCGGTGTGGATCTCGTCAGAGACGTAAAAGGTCGGCACAGTGTTCCTAGCGGTAGAGATGGGAGGCAGGGGTCAGGGTGTTCTTGCGTACCGTGCCGAGCAGCACGGCCAGGCCCAGGGCGCCGAAGGCGATGAGCATGTAGGCCGGGATCATGCTGTTGCCCGTGCTGTCGATCAGCCAGGTAGCCACGTACGGGGCGCCGGCACCGCCGAGCACGGCCCCGACACTGTGGCCAAAGGCGACGCCGGTGTGGCGGACCTCGACGGGGAAGAACTCCGGCATGGCCGCGTAGGTGCCGGCCTGGCAGAGGGCGTAGGGCACCATGCCGAGGAGCAGTCCGAAGATCGCCAGCGACACCGAGCCGGCATTCATGAGCATGAAGGAGGGGAACGTGAGCGCGATGTAGGCGATGTAGGAGGCCGTCAGCAGGCGTTTGCTGCCGATGCGGCTGCCGAGTTGGCCGGCGAGGGGGATAAGAAGCGCCGCGGCGGTGACGGCGATCAGGACTATGGTCGCTGCCTCGGCTTTGGAGAAGTGCAGGACGGTGCTGAAGTAGACGGCCACGTAGACGGTGCCGAGGTAGGTGCCGATGTTCTGCACAAGGGAGATGAAGAAGACCTTCGTCAGGCGCGAGCGGTGGTTCCGGAACAATTCAGCGACGGGGGTCCGGGTCGTCTGGCCCTTGCCCGCGCTCTGGGTAAATTCAGGACTGTCCTCGATCTTGAGCCGCATGATCAGGCAGAGGATGCCCAGCGGGATCGCGAGCAGGAACGGGATCCGCCATCCCCACGACTCCATCTCCGCCGCGGGCACGAACGTGGCCGCCAGGGCGGCCAGTCCCGCAGCGCCGGCCTTGCCGAGGACACCAACACTGGGAATGAAGGAGATATAGAGGTTGCGGCGCTCGACCGGGGCCCACTCGCGGATATAGGTGGCCGCGCCGCCGATCTCACCGCCTGCGGACATACCCTGCAGCATCCGCAGCAGGCCCAGCAGGATCGGTGCCCAGATACCGATCTGCGCGTACGTCGGCAGCAGCGCAGTGAACCCGGCAGCTGCGCTCATCAGGATGACCGAGCCGATGAGGCTGGCACGCCGGCCGTAGCGGTCCCCGATGCGTCCGAAGAAGATCGCGCCCAGCGGCCGGACCAGAAAGGCCGTGCCAAAGACCAGGAAGGTATTGAGCAGGCCCGCCACCGGATCGCCGCTGGGGAAGAACACCACGGCGAGCGTCGCGGCGACATAGCCGAAGACACTGAAGTCGTAGTACTCGATGAAGGTGCCGAACGCCGCGACAGCGGTGGCCTTCTTCGCTTTTTTCAGATGAACGGCGTCCGCTACCGGGGGAACGGACTGACTAACCTGGGGCATCTTTGCTCCTATAAAAAATGGGACAGTGTCCTAATATGTATTTCAAGTGTGATGTGCGCCATGGTGTGCTGTCAAGCGCCCATGGCGGGGACGAATGCGTCTGTCCCTCCACGCTGCCGCCTTCGCTGACGGTAGCGTGGTGAAAGCAGATCCGGCCCCGAGGGGGACCCGGAGTATCAAGAGAGTGGTGGAACCGTGGTCAGCGAGAGTGGCGTAGCAGGGAACGAGCGCATTGTTGAGGTCCTGCACGCCTTGGTGACCCGCCCAGATGCGACCGGCGTACGTGAACTCGCACTGGCCTTGGGCGCGAGCCGCAGCACCGTTAACCGTGTCCTGCTCGGCCTGGAAGAACACGGGCTGGCGGCCGTCAGCGGCAACGGAAACTATCAGGTCGGACCGCGGCTGCGTGTCCTAGGTGCCGCACTGCACGCACGCCACCCGCTGCTGCGCAGCGCTGAAGCGATCATTGAACGCCTGGGCGAACAATCCGATGCGACTGTCCTTATCGCTGTTCACGACGCACCACGACCCAGCGCCGTTGTTGTCGCTTGCCGGCGGCGGCCCGGACCCATCAAGTATCTGCTCGAGCCCGGGACGGTCTTGCCCCTCCACGCCGGCGCAACCGGCCGCTCGATCCTGGGCCGACTGGGAATCGGCGCCCTGGGTGAACGGCAGCTGGAGGCGCACACTCCCGATACCGTCACCGAGCGCGCCGAACTGGAACGACTCCTCACCGAGGACCGCCGCGCCGGATACACGATCAGCGTCGGGCAGCAATTTCCCCTGGCCGCGGGTGCTGCAGCGTCATTTCAATGTCACGGACTGACCGGATCCGTCTCGATCACCCGTCCACGCTTTCTCACCGGCGACGAGGACCTTGCCCGCTTCGGCCCGATGGCGCGGCAAGCGGCCCGCGACATCGAAGCCGCATGTGCCGGAAATCAAGCATCGGGGAATCTGACACCCATCACGTACCCTCCCGGTTCCACTGCCGTGGAACGCCTTGCCCGTCTGGTCACCGCGCTGGTTGCCGAACCCGACGGGCTGCCCACCGGCTACGAGCTCGCGCGCGGAATTGGAGCCAACATAGCCACCGCCAACCGCCTGGTCTCCACCGCCCTGACCACAGGACTGGCTCTGCAGCACCACGACACACTGCACCCCGGCCCCCGCCTGTTTCACTGGGCAGCCCATCTGGGTCCTTCGGTGGACACAGCTGTTGTCGCACATCCCATTCTCCGCGGACTTGCCAAGGAATCCGGTGAAACCATCGGACTCATCCAATTCCATGCCGACACCAGACAGGCCGTGATGACGACAGTGGTGGACGGCGTCCGGCCTCTGCACTACGGTCTTGCTTCAGGTGTGGCTATTCCCCTCTACGCCGGCGCAGGCGGGAAAGCCATTCTCGCCCACTGTCCCCCCGGTGATCTTGACGCGCTCACGCTCGAACCCCTCACCGAACGCACCCAAACAGACCGGCGAGCCCTCGAAAACGATCTCCAAACCATACGGGAGCGCGGATGGGCGACCGGCGAGGGTGAGCGCATTCCCGACGCCTTCGGCGTCAGTGCCCCCTACTTCGTCGACGGCACCATCGCTGGATCCATCACCGCCACCGTCACCAGACTCCGCCTGCCCGAACTCGACGTAGAGGCCCTCGCTCACATGGTCCAGCGTTCAGCCCAGCAGCTCACACGCACCCTTTCAGTCCCCTAAAACAGCGCCGGTCAGACGTCACGCCGGACTCCTCTGCTCGATGGCCGGCAGCCGACGCAGAACATCCTCGCCAGATGTTCGAGGTGTGCCGGGACCACGAAGTCCGGGTGACGCCACAGGAGCTCTCAGGCGACTTGCACTTCCGCACGACGACACAACAAATCTTCGGGAACCTCGTCAGGAGTGAAGCTCTGAAATGGCACTCGAAGTCCTCAGTCATGCATGCCACCGCCGGGCTGGCCGTACCGTCTTGAAAAGGATCCAATACTGAGACGCTCGGATTGCTTTTGAGGTGGCGTGAGGAATGGCGAGGAATTGGCGGTTCGACACGCCCGTCCACAGTCTCAGAATGCCGTCCAACAACAGATTGCCTCATAAAGGCAATTTGATCGGGATTAAGAGAATGGTGGGTCGGCCGTGGCCGTTATCGGGTACGCGAGGGTTTCCACCGCGGAACAGAACCTCGATCTGCAGCTCACTGCACTCCAGGCCGCCGGCGCAGCCCGGACCTTCGCCGATAACGGCGTCAGCGGTTCCACGGTGGAACGCCCTCAGCTGTCCAGAGCGCTGGACCGGCTGGAGGCCGGCGACGTACTCACCGTGTGGAAACTGGACCGCCTGGGCCGCAACACTAGGCACGTCCTGGACATCATCGAGAACATCCGGGAGAGGGGAGCAGGCTTCCGGGCCCTGACCGAAGGACTCGACACTACCGGGCCCATGGGCACCGCAATGCTGACGATCATGGCCGCGTTCGCGCAACTGGAGCGTGACACGATGATCGAACGCACAAGAGCCGGCCTCGCAGCGGCCGCGGCCAACAACCGCCACGGCGGAAGGCCCCGCAAAGTCGATGACGCGGCCGCTGCCCGGGTCAGACAACTCAAGGGCAAAGGGGTCAGTGCCTCCGACATCGGCAAGATGCTCGGAGTCTCCCGCGCCACGGTTTACCGGTACCTCCTCTAGGCCCAGCAGCTACAGCTTGAGGTCCAGTTGAATCTCGCGAAGAGTTTGCGGTTTCGGGCATCAGCCCTGGTTCTCAGGGGGTGATTTTCATATTTGGATTTTGAGGGCTTCTTCGTAGAACGCAAGACGGGTGGCCGCGCGTGCCATGTCGTGCTGGTCCTGGACGAACGAGTAGGCGATCCAGCAGCCGGCGAGAAGGATTATCAGGGCTATGCACAGAGATGAGGCGAAAGGTCCTACCCATGATGCTGTTGCCGGGCCGAGCAATGGGGGGGGCAACCAGGATGACGCCAACGTAAAGCGCGGTGTAGGCGCCCAGGCTACCGCCGCTCAGGTGCGCTGCACGGGTGCGGTGAGTGCGCAAGTCTTCGAATTGTTTGTTCTCGTCCAGCGCGAGGAAGGCAGCGATGTCCTGGCGGGTTACTTCCGGAAAGCGGTGTGACCGCAGTCCGCGGCGGGTGAAAGAGTGCATGCTGGAGAGCATAGTTGCAGCCTCTGTCAGCCCCTGTGAGCCGTAGCGAAAGTCTTTGTTGTGACACCGATCGTGATGAAAGTTGTGGGCTGGGATGCGCCGGTTCAGCTTTGCTTGGCGGCCCAGCCGGCAACGCGCTGTGTGCATTCCTCTTCGGAGAGGTCCTCGACCCGAGTCATGATGGACCAGCGCACACCGTAGGGGTCGCGGATGCTGGCGAATCGGTCTCCTGACACAAAGGTGGACAGCGGCTCCCGGATGGTAGCTCCTGCCCGCTCGGCGCGCGCGACGAGGGCGTCCGCATCCGCGCAGTAGAAGCCGACGGAGTAGCAATCATCCTCGCCGTTCGGCGCCGGGACGAGGTGGTAGTCCGGGTTGGGCTCACCGATTTTGAGCCGTCCCTGACCGAAGTCCAGCTCGGCGTGGACCACCATTCCGCCGATCTCGGTCGCATTGACGGTGCGGGCGCCGAAAACGTCCTGGTAGAACGTGATCGCCTCCTTCGCCGAGGGAATCGCAAGGAATGGCGTGAGGCTCGTGAAGCCGTGCGGGATGCCGGATGTTGTGTGCTTGCCGTCGGCGGCTGCGGTCAGTTCGGGGCTTGTAGTATCACTCATAGATCTCACGGTACGCACGCGTCCGCCCAGCGGCTTGGTGAATTGCGACAGCCTGGATAAGGAGTATCCGCCCATGGTGGTTTCGTTCAAGGGAATCCTCTACCCTGCCCGGCTTCCCACGTTTCACCGTGTGCCCGCGCCGGAGTCCGTGTCGGACCTGGTGCAGTGGTTTTGGATCCCCGAATGGGACATTGAGCCGGGGCACACGTCACGCCAGCATCTGATCGCATTCCCTGCATCCAACCTTGTTGTCCAGAAGGACCGTGTTGAGTTCGCAGGCCCGACAACACGTGGATCACATCGCGACCTCACAGGCCGGGGCTGGGCGGTGGGGGCTCTCCTGCGTCCCGCGCTGGTTCCGCGTTTCACGCACGATCCAGGGAGCCTGCGGGATTCCCAGCTGCCACTGCCGCTTGCGGATCTGCATGCCTCAGTGTCGGAGCCCATGGGCGGACCCGATCCACAGGAGCGTCGGCAACACGCTGTGGAGGCTTTCGCTGGTTGGCTGGTAGCGCAGCGTCCGGAGGTGTCAGAGGAGGGCATTCTTGCCAACGCGATGATGGACATTATCGGAACGTGCAGCGACGTGCTCCGCATTGAGGACGTTGCGGCGCGTCTGTTTGTGTCGCCGAGAACCCTTCAACGGGTGGCGGGGAAGTACATCGGCCTGAGCCCGTCCGCGCTCATTCGACGGCGCCGCCTGCAGGAGGCCGCTGATCGGTCACGGACCGACCAGGCTGCAGACCTCGCGGGGATAGCTGCCGAATTCGGCTACACCGACCATGCCCATCTGACGAACGACTTCCAAAAGACCCTGGGATTCACGCCAAGCACGTACCGGCGGTCAGTCCTCCAGGATCGTGCCGGGAATCAGGGCGGGGATTAGGTCCACGCGCGCTGCTGCCCTTAGGCGAGAAGTTTCCACTAGACGTTCCCTCTGAGCCGACTCGTTCTCTTAACCCGATTCGGTGTCTCGAAACCTTTGTGCCTCAAAACCCCAGGGATACGAGACGGAGGGATTAGGCCAGGCCCTCGCGCCGTGCTCTGGGCGCCATTTAGCGATCACAAAACGACGCCAAATAGCGCCGAAAGTCACGGTTTCGCCGAGTCCGGGCCGTTCCTTGTTTCTGCCGGTCAGTCCGTGGTCGACGTAGATCCGCTCAACGGGGACGCCAAGGGCGGCTAGGCCGTGGGGCTGCGCGGTCAGATCCTGGTCATTGGTGGACGCCCGGCCGTAGCCGAGGATGTGCGCAGTTGTGGGTGCAACTGCAGCTGTTGAGTCACCTAAGCGGGACAGTTTTGCGGGCGGGGTATACGCGAATCCTGGATCCCAGCATCTGTATGGGATTTTCACGGCGGGGGAGCGGGTCGAGGGTGTCGCGGTGGGGGACCGGCTTACGGGCATGTGCTGGTGTCGCACCCGGTGCCCATCCACGCCCAGCTGAAAGTGGTCTTGACAGGCTAACTACTTAGATAGAAGATCTAGTCATGAATGTTCCTGCCTCTGATCCGCAACCCACAGGAAGCGCGGACTGGCCAAGTGATTGGCTCCGGGCCACGCTTGGCTTCCTTGCGCTCCGTGCACTATCCGCCGGGCCCTCTTATGGATACGCGATCATCAGCGAACTAGAGCACCATGGGTTCGGCACCATAAAGGGCGGGACCCTGTACCCACTCCTCACCCGATACGAGACTGCCGGCCTGGTAACCACGGAATGGCGGGCCGGCGACGGCGGTCCCGGCCGCAAGTATTTCGCGCTGACAGATCAGGGCCGCGCCGAACTCACCCGCCTGAGCGCTGACTGGCTCCGCTTCGCCGTCACCAGCACCCATTACCTCGACCCCGAGCGGCTCACGAAGGAGATCCCCGCATGACGCAGCAGACCAACGATAAGAAATGGTTCGACCAGCTCGTCATGGAGCTACGTCTACGCCAGGTGCACGGGAGCGCCATCGGAGACACCATCGCAAGCACAAGGGAGCTCCTCGGCGACACCGGCCAACGGGCCGAGGAAGCGTTCGGGCCAGCCCGAGACTACGCTGCCGCGCTTGAACTCCCGTCCGAGCCGAAGCACGACTGGGTGCGAAAAGCACTCTGGCCGTCACTGCTCGGACTCCTGGCCTTCCTGCTCTTCAATCAGGCAATGGTGTCCTGGACACGGTCGGAACCGCTGCTGGTTTCACCGGCGCAGCTAGCCCTCCTCGCTACACCAGTCGTTTTCCTGGCCTTCCTGCCGCTCTACCTCGACGCCTTCATACGGCGCATCTGGGTCTGTATCGGAATCACCGCTATTTGCGTCCTGTCAGGTCTCCTCTCAGCCTTCGCGACCCCTTCGAGCCGGGCCGAAGCATGGCTGGCGATCGACCCGCTGCCCTGGCTCATAGGCAGCGCTCTCGTGATGGTGGCACTTTCAACCATGAACACCATCCGGTCAGCCCACTCCGAGGACGACAACGACATCACCGATCCTCTCTCCGGGACGACGGACATCACCGGAAGAGGCGCGCGGGCAATCGTTCAGATAACTAACTGGTTGTTCCCAATACTCGCCATCGCCATGCTCGGCCTCGCGCTGTCATTCCGCTAGATCAGCGGGATGCCTGCAAGCATCCTGTCGCGGTGGGGGATCGGCTTACGTGCAGCAAAGGCCACAAATAGCGCTGTGAAAACGCGGCCATTTAGCGCTGCGACTCACAGGCCAAAGCAGAGCGAAGGGGAGGAATGCCGTTCCAGCAGGGCAGGCTCAGAGCGGGAGCCAGCAGTGACTGCTCAAACTCGCCAGTCCTGGTACCGCACGGGAAAGGTGCGTCCTAGGGCTGGTAGTACTCCTCTGTCGGAGTAAAGCCCACACGGTCCACTTTCCGGTGGTAGTGAACCCCGGTGAGTCCGCCCAGCACGGCGCCTATCAGGGCTATGGCGGCCACCGCGATGGCCGCAATGACGCCATCTAGACTCAGCGGCCCCTCGACCAGTGGTAGGCGAAGGAAACTGTTGATCGTGGTCAGGACATTGAATTGTCCCATGAACGCCAGCAGGGCCCCCGCACCGGATCCGATGACGCCCCACAGCCAGACCATGAGCCCCTGGCCGACGCCGTTGAAACGCGCCATCCGTCCTGCCACGTAGCCACCCGAAAAATAGGCGAGGAACTGGAGCGACAGAAGTATGAACATACCGGTCATGTCATCTGACGATTTCTGGCCGGCTCGGGCGAGCGGGTCCGTGACGGGCAAAATACCGGCCCTGCCGGCCGCCGCAACCAGAGCAACTAGCAAAACAGCCATTGCGGTCGAGACCAGCCAGCCGAAGAAGGCCGAGCCGATCTTGATGCCGCCGAACCGCTCCTCTTCTCGGGCGACCACGGTTTCACGGACAGCGGTGGCCGGGTCTTCCGGCAACATGCCGTCGACCGGGCGGCCTGTTTCATCGAAGTACCCGTCGTTCTCCCCATCGGGGAAAACACGGTCCGTCTCTTCGTAGAGGGCGTCAGTACTGTGGTCAGAAGCGCGACTTTCCGTTTGATCCAGGGGTTCAGGAGTGCCGTCCCAGTCTGCGTCGAGCCGTCGCGCATCATCAGGACCGCTTGCGCTGCCCATCACGCATCCGCCCTTAAGTGATCTGCCGGGCCCACTTCTACTAGGCTCACTCCCCGGGTGAACCGTGCCGGACGCTATTAAAACTACGCGCACTCAGCCCGGTTCACGAGGGGCTTTTGGGCCCGACCTAGTGTCTGGTGGTCGAGCCGAGTCGGTGTGAAGGCCGCGGACCGGGCGTTTAGGCCGAAACACGCAAGACGGACTAAGCCGGTCTCGGGCCCCCTGCTTCCCCTCCCGCCAGTTGGTTATTGCGGCCGCGCGGCCTGAGGCTCCGCTGCTTCGAGTTCATATGTGTGCAGACGAAACGGCGTCAACCGGGGGTGAAGAAGGCACCGGGCCATGGGTCTAGCACTACGGCTGGACAGCATGGATCAGCGGGGGTGTCCTATTAAAAGGTGCGGTGGAGTTTTGCAGGACATCGACGTGGCGGGGGGAACTCTCCCGAAGCGACGTCAGAATCGATTTTCTTCCGCCCGGTGAGCAGACTGAGCACGGATCACCCGTTCCTCGCAGGGCGCGTCGAGGCAGGGTCCTTGGCCATCCGCGTCAGCGCCGAATTGGCCATCCAGTTCGGTGAGCTGGCGCGGGGGCTGCAGCAGGAAGGGCTGGGTGCCGTAGATGAATTCCTTCGCCGTGGCTGACGGCTTTCCTTAACGCGTTGTTGCGCAGAATGATCTGTTTTCCGTGTCTGTCGTACCGGTTCGTCGTAGGCCGTGAGGCCGGGTGCAGCACCCAGATGTGCCCGGCGGGCGGGAGGTAGATCCGTAGGCCTCCGGCTCCGTTCCTGGACCCCGAAGCCCACGAACAAGCCCTGCCCCGGGCCCCATGGATCAATCGGGAAATCGGAGGAGCGGGCGCCGTGGTTTCTCCCGGCATGGACCCGTGAGGGCGTCCCACCTGACAGTGTGTCGTGTCAGTTGCGGGGCGGACCCTGCGCTTGTCGGGGATCTTGGAAGGTGTTCACGAACCGGGAGAGTTGTTCGAGAAGGTTTTCCCATCCGTCGAAGTCTGGCGAGACGGCGGCGCTTTCAGCCTCGAGGGCTGCTTTGAGTGCCGCTTCCCCGGCGTCAGTTATCTCTACCTGGAATTGCCGCCGGTCATGGGGGTTTCGTGTCCTCGTGATCAGGCCTCCCGCCTCCAGACGGGCCAGCACGCGGCCCAGGGTCTGGCTTTGAACCTGGACCTTCGCGGCGAGCTGTTCTTGGTTCATGGGGTGGGGTGATACGGCTTGGAGGGCGATGACTGCGGCCCGGGTCAGGCCCAGCGGGGCAAGTGCCTCATCGAGGCGGCGCTGAACCAGGCGCGCCGCCGTAGAGAGGAGCAGGTAGCCGTCCCGGGCGTTGACCTGGGGGTCGAGGGGCATCGATTACGGCCTTCCGTGAGCGGGACGAGGATCAACCAGAAGGGGCAGGCCAGGGGTCCGGCGTTAGCCGTACCCCTAGCCCGCCACGACCGCTATCGGCGCGTGCCGTCGTCGCCGTCGGTTTCGATCCGTTCCTTGCGGATGTCCTCATCGACGGTTACTTCGTCGGTCACGGTTTCCGTATTGAGACGGACCCGTTCGACCGGGACGGTTTCCTTCTCAACAACGGGGCGTTCCTCGTGGAGGACGATCTCGTGTTCTTCCTCGCTGATGTCCGGGCCGGACAGCGCCGACCCGCGGTTGGCGTCCGTGATGGGCTCACGTTCGAGGCGGACCTCTTCACGCTCCACGGGAACGGTCTGGGTGACATTTTCAGTGGTGACGTACTTGCGCAGCCGCACCCGTCCGGCAGCCTGCCGTTCGGTGCCGACGTTCAGGCGTTCCTCCGAACGGGTCATGGCATCGTCGGTGGTGGGTCCCGAGGTGTCGCGCCCCACGGCGCCCCCGCCGGTGTCCGCGTAGTCTGCGTCGCGGTAGTCCCCGTCCCGACCGGCTGCCGCATCGGTGTACGTCCGGTTCCCGTCGCCGATGCCGTAGTGGGCATAGAGCCGGTCCTCTTCGGCGCGTTCAAGGTGCCCGTCGGTGTCCACCCGGGGCGCATCCTTGACCTGGTCCTTGGTGTACGGGACGACGAGGTCGCCGCCTTCGGTACGGGCTCCTTCCAGCGGGACGAAGGATTCGGACGTGCCAAACAATCCGGTCTTGGCCGTGACCCACGTGGGCTGGCCGTTGTCGTCGTCCGCGTAAACCTGGCCGATGGACCCGATCTTGTCCCCGTCAGTGGACAGGACGCTTCCGTTGCGCCGAAGCAGGTCATCGATATGTTCCTTGGCGAGCATGAATGTCCCCTTGGATCTGTGATGCGGTTTGGGACTGCAGCAACTTCGGGTGGAACGCTGCAGGACCCCACCATAAGCATGCTTAGTAACCGTTTGGCAAGCCTACTTACTATTTTTTCTTGTTCCGACCGGCACCTCTTGCGCAACAAACGGAAAGTATGCTTACTATCTAATTGGTAGCCGTGCTTACTAATTCATCTGGCCTAATTCATCCGGTGCCGCGCGTTCCACATTCGCCGGCGGGCCCTTCCTGAAAGAGAGCAACGATGACAGAGAATCAATGGACCCAGGCCACTCCAGAGCCGCCCACGGGCGAGTATGCGCATACCGTGGCAGCGCCCTCCGGTGGAGTGGAAAGCTCTCCCTCCACGAAAGAAGCAGCAAAGGATGAAGCCGCCGCAGTGGCGGGACACGCTGCAGGGAGAGCGAAGAACGTGGCCGAAACCGCCCAGGCCGAGGCTGCCAATGTCGCGGCAGAGGCGAAGACAAACGCCAAGGATCTCCTTTACCAGGCAAAGGCAGACCTGACGGATCAGGCAGGCGCGCAGCAACAGAAAGCCGCCAAGGGAATCCGCACCCTCTCTTCGCAGCTGCACACCATGGCAGACGCATCCGAGGAGCCCGGCGTCGCGGCTGACCTCATCCGTCAGGCCGCCGAACGGTCACAGTCCGTGGCTTCCTGGCTTGAAAACCGGGATCCCGGATCCCTGCTGGAGGAAGTGAAGTCGTTCGCACGGCAGCGGCCGGGCACATTCCTCCTGGTCGCAGCCGGCGCCGGATTGCTCGCCGGCCGGCTGGGACGAAACCTGCAAGCCGGAGCCCCGGACAGGCAGCAGGCGGCGTCGAAACCCGCTCGTCTCTCGACCCCGGCAACGCCCCCCGCCCACCAGGAAACCGTCATCGCCGCCGGCTCCGGTGACCGCTTCTTCGACGAACCGGCCCTCCCCGGCACAGCGGGTCCCGTTTCGGCCCACACCCTGCCGCCGGGTACAGCAGCCGACGGATCCATTCGGGACAACGTTCCCTTTCCGAACCGGGAGGGTGGTCAGCTGTGAGCAGCCAGATGCCGGAGCCACCTCCCACAGCCGCACAGGCGAAAGCGGAATCCGCCTCCCTCGGCGATCTCCTGGGTGATGTCACACGGGACATGTCCACGCTGATGCGGCAGGAAGTCGAGCTGGCCAAGGTCGAGCTCAAGCAGTCGGCCGAGCGGGCCGGTAAGGGTGCGGGGATGCTGGCGGGCGCCGCCGTCGCTGGACATTTCGTGCTCCTGTTCCTGTCCCTGGCGCTCTGGTGGGCTCTGGGCTACGTCATGGGGCCTGCCTGGTCCGCCGTGGTTCTCGCCGTGATCTGGGGCGCCGTTGCCGCGATCCTGTCCTCGACCGGACGCAAGGAACTCAAGGCGGTCAAGGGGATGCCCCAGACCACTGAGACGTTGCAGGAAATCCCGCCCACGCTCAAACCCAACACCTAGATTCAGCGAGGAACCACGATGAGTGAAAACCCGGATGTCATCCGAGCAGATATCGAAGCAACCCGTGCCCGGCTGGGTACCAACGTCGATGCCGTAGCGGACAAGGTCACACCGTCGCACATCGTCCAGCGGCAAACTGACAAAGTCAAAGAGAACGTCAAGGACGCCGTCTTTGGAGTAAAGGAGAAAGTCATGGGCGCAGCGGACCACACTGCCGGCAACGTGCACTCGGCCACGGCCAGTACCGGTACGCACGTCGGCGACGCCCCTGCGCAGGTCAAGGCCAGGACGCAGGGCAACCCGCTGGCGGCAGGTCTGATCGCGTTCGGCGCCGGGCTGCTGGTCTCTGCCCTGATCCCGGCCAGCCAGAAGGAGCGCGAGGCCGCGGATGCTCTTAAGACGGCCGCGGAGCCGCTCACCACGGAACTGACCGAGGCGGCGAAGCACGTGGCCGAAGGGCTGAAGGAACCGGCCCAGGAGGCCGTGGCGAACGTCAAAGCCACCGCCGTCGACGCCACCGATCATGTCAAGGCCGAAGGCCAGGGTGCCGTGGCGGACGTCAAGGACCGGGCCACCGAGGCCAAGGACAACGTGCAGCAGGCCTAAGGGCTCTGATCAGGATCCGGCCGGCTGCCCCCGCTGATGCGCTGGGCGGCCGGCCTCTGCACTTAACTTCACGAAGGAAAATTTCCATGGCCAAGAACCTTTCCAATGCAGAAGATGGCACCGTGACCGACGCCGAGACAGGGGAGAGCAGCACGGCCAAAGCCCACACGGCGCCCGCCCCCGACGATCCCCGCAAGCCCGACAGCCCCGCCGATGTCACCAAACACTCGTGGCGGCACATCGCCAAGAAGACCCTGCGGGAGTTCACCAAGGACCAGTGCCCCGACCTCGCCGCGGCCCTGACCTACTACGCGGTACTCTCGTTTTTTCCTGCCCTGTTGGCCTTCGTGTCCCTGCTTGGCATCTTCGGGCAAGCCGAGAAGACCACCGCTACGCTGCTGGAGATCGTTCAGCGCTTCGCCCCTGCCGAGTCGGTGAACGCCGTCCGGGCGCCCCTCGAGCAGCTCACCAGTTCCTCCTCGGCCGGATTTACGCTGCTCATTGGCATTCTCGTCGCGCTCTGGTCCGCCTCGGGCTACGTGGGCGCGTTTGGCCGGGCAATGAACCGGATCTACGAAGTTGACGAAGGCAGGCCCTTCATCAAACTCCGGAGCACCATGCTCGGTGTCACCGTCGTCACCGTGCTGATTGTCGCCCTCCTCGCCCTCATGCTGGTCCTGACCGGCCCCGTGGCAGAATCCGTCGGGAACGCGGTCGGCCTCGGCGGGGCCTTCGTGACCGTCTGGGACATTGCGAAGTGGCCCGTGGTGCTGCTCCTGGTTATCGTCGTGATCGCCATCCTTTACTACGCCACGCCTAACGTGAAGCAGCCCAAGTTCCGCTGGATGAGCATCGGGTCCCTGATGGCCTTAGTGATCTTCCTGCTCGCCTCCGTGGCCTTCGGGTTCTACGTAGGCAACTTCAGCAGTTACGACCAGACCTACGGCACTATCGGCGGCGTGATCATCTCGCTGCTGTGGCTCTGGATACTGAACATGTCCCTGTTGTTCGGTGCCGAGTTCGACGCCGAAACGGAACGCGGCCGCCAGCTCCAGTCCGGCATCGAAGCCGAAGAGACCATCCAGCTGCCGCCCCGTGACACCAAACAAAGCGACAAGATTCAAGCCCGCGAAGAAGAGGATATCCGCCGCGGCCGCGAACTCCGCGAACAGCACGCCGACGCCGTCGGGAGGGAACAGCAGAACCAGGACGACCGGAGCGCTCCACACCGAGGCTCGAGCAGAATGGACCGCACCTGACACGGAAAGTTGCCCCGACCAGAGCGAATGGATTGGCTCCCCTTACGGACAACATCAGCCGCAGGGTGACAGCCGGCGGCGGCACAAAATGCCCGGGTATTAGGGGTCCTCGCCCCCGGTCCTAAGCTGACGCGCTGGGCCATCGGAGCGCACAAGGGCTGCTTACTTGGACTCACGAAGCCAGCACGCGTCCTAGGTACAGACTCGGGCGGCGCGCGGATACGATCAGTCCGCGTAGCTTGCGCGCGCCGGACGTCTGCAAAGTCACAGCAGGCGTGGCGGTGAGTAGGTCAGCAGCCGAATCCTCGCTGGAGCCTGGGGGATACCTTTTGTGGGCCTCTCCGGGAGACAAACGTCCTACTTCGCTGCATGTGCGGACCCAATTCAGCACCTTCATTGAGAGCCCGTGCTGCCGTTGAGCGAAGTCGATCGCTATCTGCAGGGCATCGCTCCGCGCGTTTCTCGGTGGGCCGCTCAGGCCGGCTCCATCTTTAAGGAAGGTGGAGCCGGTCTCTGGGGTGCGCTTCGTCATTCTGAGGTTGAATGACGTTGTGGCGTGCCCCTGACTGGGCTGCTGTGCCACAACGCAACAGTAGGTTCTGAAGCTGCGGTTTTTCTTGCCGTGTGGGAGCCCCGGGTCGGGGGAGCGGCGATGCTTGGAGATTCGGTGCTACGGGCGATTACAGGGCGTTGAAGACGTCCGGGCCGAAGCTGTTCAGCCCCGGCGCGCCTGCGTAGCCGAGCCTGGGTACTGAAAAGATGTCCTCGATGCTGGCAAGCAGGCTGTAGTGGTTGTACATCCTGTCCGACGTCGTGCCCCCCTTGGTGAACGGCGAGATCACCAGCGCCCCGACCCGGCCGCCGGCCGTGCCCCCGGGGATGCCCGACGGGCCGGGGGTCTTGGCTTCGGTTTCGTCGAAGGTGATCACCAGCATCCCGTCCTTTTTGTAGGCCGGGGAGTCGAGGATGGCCGGAACCTGCTGCTGCAGCCAGCCGTCGGCGCTTTCGAGACCGCCCGGGTTCCCGTCGACGCAGGGGCTGTCGTGCCCGTCATTGCACAGGTTGGGTGTGATGTAGGAAAGGTTCGGTGTCGCGTCCGTGGACTTCAGGTCATCGGCGAAGTGGGTGTAATCCACCACGTTTTTCTGGCAGTCCGGGGACGATGTTATTTCCTCAAAATACACGAACGGGTTGTGGCGCGTTGCGTATTGGTCGCCCTCCTTCGCCTTGTGGTGATCGTCCTTAGAGCCGGGCTCGGGATGCTGGCAGGGAGTGCCCATGTCCTCCATGTAGCCTTTCCAGGTCTTGCCGGCGGAACTGAGCTGGCCTGCAAGTGTCGGAACCGAGGCCGGGTACACACAGCCGGTACCCTGCACCTGGCTAAGTTCGGATGTTCCGGTTTGTTTGAACCCGGCATACACCGGGCAATCGGCGCGCGTCATGGCGTTCGAGCCCTGCCCCGAAATCTGGGCCAGGTAGTCCGGGAGGGAATTGTGGTCTATCCCGTAGTACCGGGAGAGCAGCACACCCTCGGCGCGCAGGGTCTTCGACAAGTAAGGGGCCGCCGAACTAGCACCCCAGACATCGTTGTAATCGTGGTTCTCCAGGTTGATCACGAAGACGTGGCCGGGCTTCCCCTGGGCCTGTGTGGGTTCTGCAGAGGGGGTTGTCGCAGGAGTTCCGGGGGCGGCCGTTGTCTTGTCCTGCCCCGGCGATGGCCCGCCTCCTGGCGGGGTGGGCTCACAGGCCGTGGCCGCGACCGCGAGGGTCGCAGCGAGAATCAGCGCCGCGGGTCGCGCCGCGCTGTCCAGCACCAGAATTTTGAAGGTATTTCGGCTCATCCGTTCCGGCTTCTCTCTGGCCCAGCCCCCGGCGGACCGATTACCAAGTGGCGTTTGATGCCCACGCTAGAATCAACATTTTGTCTGTACGCGCTGAGTAATACCTGTGGAGCCCTGCGGGCCCACGTTGCATAGGTGTAAATGATGTCGAAGAAGACTGGTCGACTCTCGTTCGTGAACGTCACGCATGTGACTACCGTCCAACCCGTCTCGGTGGGCTCCGTTCAGAACGACATCTTCAGCTCCCGCTGGCCTAGACGATATGAACTGTGGTGCTCGCTGACGTAGGACTGGAACCCCGGGTTCATATCGTCTAGGACCAGGAATCCGGAACGATCTCGCCGGGAATCACCCCCAGGCCGTCCCGGATCCCATCAAGGGCAAAACGGGCCTCGCTGCGCTCGGACAGCACAAGCATTTTCATTCTTTTTGCTGCTGTCCGTTGGATCATATGTGCCCGCTACACGGGCGCAACCGTCCTGCGGACGACCGCGCACCGGATGCGTTGTGGTCGGCGCTGCGCTTATTTCCTCCCCGCAATCCATCAGGTGCTTGCCCTTCGGGTTGCGCGGGCTCCGTCGGGCACAGCTCCGCGATGCTCCGCCAGCAGGCAAAAGAACATGGTGGGGGAGAAGGAGCTGCTGATGGAATACCCGGGAACGTCGTGCGCAAGGCCGAAATCGTGAACCACGTCTGGCCCTGAAAACCCCGACCGGCGCGGCAACAACGTCGAGCTCTACATCTCCTATCTCCGGCGGAAGACCAACGCCGCCGGCCCCCCACGTTCCACACCCTGCGCGGCATCGGCTAGCTGATCAAACCGGCCCCAACTGGCCCGGATTTCGTCGCATCAAGCAACTAGAACACCGCTGGCACCGCCTCCTCCACCCAAATTCCCCCGTCCTGACGGCCCGCACCCTCCGCGCCGCGTGCGATGCAAGGTCCGATCGTAGAAGCGGACGTGGGCAGGGTGCCCCCGCGTGGTAAATCAGCCCGGTTACGCTGTGGACCGCGGAACCATGCCCCTGCGCCAGGCAGCCGGTCCGTTAAAAAACTTCCATGCGGGTGCATCCGGGTACGGGCTTTGGCCGGTAGTAAGGGTGTAAGCACAACCACCGCCCCCATGCGGGCACCTTATGAGGAGTTGGAAATGCGCAAGACACTTACTGCAGCCGCCGGAGCGATGACGCTGCTGGCAGCACTGACCCTGGCTGCCCCCGCCCAGGCCGGCACCTGGCACCACCACGACGAAGGCACAGCGAAACTGTCCGTCCTCCATGGCGTCCCGGGCCTGACCGTGGACGTCTGGGTCGACGGCAAGCGCGCCCTGGACAACTTCACGCCGGGGAAGGTGGCCGGGCCGTTGAACGTCCCCGATGGAGACCACAAGATTGCCATCACCGGGGCGAACGCCACCAGCGCGGCCAACCCCGTCATTGGCCCCGTCACGGTCGACCTGGAAGCAGGCCAGGACTACACCGCGGTCGCGCACCTGGCCGCCAACGGCAAACCGACGGCCACACTTTTCACCAATGACACCTCGACCAGCCCGGATGGAAAGGGCAAGCTGACCGTCCGGCACGTTGCCGCCGCCCCGGCCGTCGACGTCCTCGCCGGAAGGACCGCCGTCGTCAAAGAACTCACCAACCCGCATCAAAAGACCCTCACCCTTAAGGCCGGTACTGTCTCCGCGTCGGTCGCAGCGGCCGGAACCACGTCCCCGCTGATCGGCCCGGCCAACGTCCGGATCACCGAGGGGAAAAACACTATCGTCTACGCCTGGGGCAGCCTCGCCGCCAAGAACCTCAAAGTCGCCGTACAGGTTGTGGACTCCGCCTCGCAAGGAGACGAGTGCGACGACGAGTAGGCTCCTAGGGCTCTTGCCGCCATCACGTCCTCTTGCCCGGTGGGACCGCTTCGACTGCGGCCCCACCGGCAGGCGTGCGAAATGACGTCCCGGACCACCGCCGCCATTCGACCGTGGCGGAGCTCCCGCGCGAGCGGCATAATGTGGGTCAACAGGGCCGCTTATCGCTCAAAGGAGCGCCCGATGGAGGCTGCCGCAACGCATGACTGGGACCCCGGTCTCGATCGCGCATTTGTCGGCGGCGACGAACGCGCCCTCGCGGAGGCATACCGACGGTTTGGTCCGCTGGTCTACACGCTGGCGCTGAGATCCCTAGGAGAGCGTGCCGCTGCCGACGACGTCACCCAGGAGGTCTTCATCCGCGCTTGGAAATCACGGACCACTTACCGGCCTGAGGCGGCACGGCTGCCAGCCTGGCTGATCGGGATCACGCGCAATGCCATCTCCGACGCGTTGTCCGCCCGCGCCCGCCAGCGTCATCTCGAACAAGCGGCCACGCTCCTGGTCGTTGACCCCGCCGCCCAGCCAGATGCGGGGGACGTCGACGAGGTCGCCGACCGCCTAACCCTGGACGAAGAACTGGAAAAATTAGGGGACCCACAGCAAGCAATAATGCGGCTGGCATTCTATGAAGACCTGACCCACGACCAAATCTCATCGCGCCTCAACCTGCCGCTCGGCACCGTCAAAAGCCACATCCGGCGCAGCCTCGCCCGTTTGCGCACCCGCCTGGAGGTGGAACATGGAACACCTTGACGCGGACCTTCTCAGTCTGCTGGCCCTGGGCGAGCCCGTAGGCACAGACGCCGACGCCGCCCACCTCGCCGGCTGCCCCACGTGCAGCGATACCCTGCGAGGGCTGCGGCACGCCGTGCACATTGCCACCCTCGACCCGGGAGGCGTTGAACTCGAAAAACCCGGCAGCCAGAACTGGACCGCCATCCATCAGGCCCTCGGGCTCTCCCCGGCGCTGGCGACGGATCCCCTGAGCCAGCACTCCGTACCGCGCGGTGCACCTCCGGAGCGGTCGGCCATCGACCCGGCCACGGCGCAAGCGCCCCTGAACCATGGCAGCAAGACAGCGTCGGCACCGGCTCCCATTCGGCCCAGCGCCAAAAACCGGGCCGCCCGTCCCGGACTCTGGATGATGGCGGCCGCGGCCGGCATCATTCTCGGCACGGCCGCCGGATGGGTCGCCGCCGGAGTCATCGGACACACCGGCACGCCGTCCCCTTCCTCCACCCAGACGGCTCCAGCATCCATTGTCCTCGCCCAAACGTCCCTGTCCCCCCTGCCCGCGCACACCGGCAGCGGAGACGCGCGGGTGGAGCAACTCCCGGATGGAACCCGCCAACTGATGATCCGGCTCTCCAACGACCACATCACCGGATTCCGGGGAGTGTGGGTCGGTTCCGCCGACCTGACCAAAATGGTCAGCCTCGGCGTCCTCGCCAACGAATCCGGCAACTTCACCATCCCTGCCGGCATCGACCTGGCCCAGTACCCCATCGTCGACATCTCCAATCAGCCGTACAACGGGGATCCCGCCCACTCCGCCGACAGCATCGCCCGCGGAAAGCTCAACCTGAAAAACTGACCCTGCGGGGGCCGGACCGTCCGCCCCGGAAGAATCTTTACCCTGGGCTTCTCGCCGTCCCAGCGTTCAGAACCGTTGTCGGCCACTTGTAGTCTGGCCTCAGTATCTTCGAAGAGGATTCCATGCACGAACCCCTGCTGGTCCTGTCCGGCGCATCGCTCTTGGCATTGGCTGTGGCAGGCGGGTTCTAGCGGAGCGCTCCTCCTTGCGGTGGGGCCACACTAATTGGCGTCCCCGGCACCGGCAGCTAAGTCTCGCAGTGTGCGCGCTCCTGGGTTCCGTTGGCCTATACATCGTATTGGTACCCGGGACAGGGATCGATTCAACGGGAACGGGAAACAGTGTGGACCTTGGAGTTGGGATGCTGCTGTTGGCGGGGATCTGGTTCATCTTCCGGCGGGAGGTAGTCCGCTACCAGCTCTGGGTGACGCCGAGGACCGCTAACCGGGCGAATTCGGAGGCTATTCGTTGAGAAGCTACTCAACGGATTACCGATACTTCTCAGCCGCTGGATTCAGTATGGGGGAGGGCTCCGACAATCAACTGGTTGCACGCCAATGGGGACAGCCTGAGCTGCGCGGAGGGCTCCACCTGACCCCAGTGGGCACAACCCCTGCGGGCCTTGCTGCGGCTCTCCTTCAGGGTTGTGGACTGCCCCACGGCTCGGTGCGGGCAGGCCTGGCTCGCTCCGGAAAATCTGGTTGACAGTGGGGATTGGTGCTTCTAGATTTTTTAGTGTTTCTGGGTTGGTCATGCTTCACATTCATGCTGTTGCTGTTTCATTTGAGCGGCTTTGCCGCCAGGATGCAGGAGGCCACGATGACGAAGACACCACTGGAAGATTTCCTCACTGAGTGCGTCGCACCGGATCCGGACGGCGGTCTCAGCGTGGAGGAACTGTATGGCTTGTATCTGAGCTGGTGCGGGCTTGGAGGGTTTGCACCAGTTAGTGGCAGGGCGTTCAGAGCAGGTTTGCGCGCAGCCGATGTCCACATTGAATACCGTGGACGCAGGTGCCCGGGCCTGAGGATGACCGGCCCGGCCGCGTGCGATTACCTGGTCCACCGCGAACTCCCGCTCGCCGTGCTCGAGGCACCTGCCGGTCCTCAACTCATCTCACACCAGGGCCCGGAAAAGGTCACGCCGCTTCCCGGCCGGCCGGCCGCGGGAGTCCGCGGCGCCGKGCCGGCCGCCTGACGTGCGCCGGCCCGGCCCTTGATGGCACTTTGAGCGCGGTCTTGGTCGGGAGTATGAGGAAAGCCTCCGCGCGAATCCAGGGACTCAAGCGCGGAGGCTCCCGGTTCTCCAAGCTGGGGGGACTGGAGAACCACTCTAAGGGTACTAGCCGGCGTGACGTCCTGGCCGCTGGCCCCCCGGGAAGCGCGGCCTTCCAGGTCACCGCCGGGGCGGGCGGCCCCCGGTCCTCCCGGCCTGCCAACCGGGAGCGGCAGCGTCCAGGAGTTTGACCTTCACCGGGTCCAGTTCATTGCGGCGGTTTTTGTACCGCTGGGTGTGGATCCACACCCCGAGGGTGTGCTCACGCTCTGAGTCACAGTCCTCATGGCGGGGCCAGTCGTATGCCGTTCTGGCGTTATTCGACGAGGCTGTCGCCTGGCTGGCGGATGACGAGACCAAGCGCTTGGGTGTGCCGCTCCTGCGGGTTGACTGCTATGGGGGAGGCCAGGGCGACCTGGTCCGCTTCTACGAATCCGCCGGCTACCGGCGCACCGAAACGATCAAGGTCAAGGAATGGCCCGGGCAGATCCTCGAACGCCGGTTCGTCTCAAGCTGACGCCGGGCAGGCAGAAGGAATACCGCCGAAGGAATACCGCCGAAGGAACGCTCCCGATCGCCCGGCACCCGGGCGTCAGCCGCTGAAATCACCGGCGTTCCGGCGGAATGTGCCCAGGATCCGGATCAGCTGGTCCACGTCCTGGTCCGCGAAGCCGGACTGGCCAAAGACCTCGGAGTTCAGCACCGCCGTCGCCCGTTTGGCCAGGGTGCGGCCTTCCGGGGTGAGCTCGATCAGGGTGGTGCGGCCGTCCGTGGGGTGCGGCGAGCGGATCACCAGCCCGGCCTCCTGGAGCCGGTCCACAGCGTTGGTCACGGAGGTGGGATGGACCTGCAGCAGCGCGCTCGCCTTGTTCATGGGCAGCGCCCCGCTGCGGGCGAAGCTGAGCAACGCGAGCAGCTCGTACCGGGCAAACGTGAGCCCGAACGGCTTGAGCACCGCCTCGATCCGGCCGAGCAGGATCTGCTGGGTCCGCATGATGGCGGTGATGGCGGCCATCGGGGCGGCGACGTCGGACCAGCCGTGGCGCTCCCAGTTCAGCCGGGCGTCGGCAATCGGATCTCGCGGCAGCGGTGTTCCCATGTTCAGCCCTGCCCCTTGAGCCCGGGGAAATCGGAGTCGGAGTACTCGATGCCGAGGCCTTCCGGGACGGGCCCGCCGCCGTGGCGCACTTCCTCGCTGTGCCGCAGCTCCACGCGCCTGATCTTGCCAGAGATCGTCTTGGGGAGCTCGGCAAACTCCAGCCGGCGGATCCTTTTGAACGGCGCCAGGTGCTCCCGGCAGTACCGCAGGATGTCTTCGGCCAGCTCGGGGCCCGGCTGGTGGCCAGCGGCCAGGACCACAAACGCCTTCGGCACTGACAGCTTGAGCGGGTCAGGGGAGGGGACGACGGCGGCCTCCGCCACTGCGGGGTGCTCAATCAGCACGCTCTCCAGTTCGAACGGGGACAGCCGGTAGTCGGAGGACTTGAAGACGTCGTCGCCGCGGCCCACATACGTGATGATGCCGCGCTCGTCCCGGCTCGCCATGTCCCCCGTGTGGTAGTAGCCGTCACGGAAAGCCTCCGCCGTCTTGTCCGGGTCGCCGTAGTACGCCTTCATGAGCCCCACGGGGCGGGGGTCGAGGCGCAGGCAGAGCTCGCCGTCGTCGGCCTCCTCACCCGTGGCGGGGTCCACAAGCACGACGTCGTAGCCGGGCAGCGGCTTGCCCATGGCGCCGATCTTGATCGGCTGGCCCGGCGTGTTCGCGATCTGCACGGTGGATTCGGTTTGGCCGAAGCCGTCCCGGATGGTTTGCCCCCATGCGCGGTGGACCTGGTCGATCACCTCGGCGTTGAGCGGTTCGCCGGCGGACACCACCTTGGTGGGCGGATTCTTGAGCAGTGTGAGATCGGCCTGGATCAGCATCCGCCAGACCGTCGGCGGGGCGCAGAAGCTGGTCACGGATTCGCGGTCCATCTGCTCCATGAGCGCCCTGGCGTCGAAGCGTTCGTAGTTATAAATGAACACGCACGCCTCGGCGATCCAGGGGGTGAACACATTGGACCAGGCATGCTTGGCCCAGCCCGGCGAGGCCACGTTGAGGTGCACGTCGCCCGGTTCCATACCGATCCAGAACATCGTGGACAGATGTCCCACCGGGTAGGAGGTGTGCGTGTGTTCGACGAGTTTGGCCTTGGACGTGGTGCCCGAGGTGAAGTACAGCAGGAGCGTCTCGTCGGCCGGGGTGGGGGCGTCCGGGGTGAAATCCGCACCGGCCGCGGCAGCATCTGCCCCGTAGTACTGCAGGGCATTGGCCTGGGCAGCAGCGGGGTCCCCGGCGCTGGCGCCAACTTCAATCAGCGTGTACTGGCCGGCGACGTCGGCGAACTTCGCGATGTTGGCACTGCCGACGGCGGCCCAGGCCGCACCGCCGCGTTCCACCCGGTCCTGGAGGTCGGCCGGTCCCATCAGTGTGGTGGTGGGAATCATGACGATCCCCAGCTTGATGCCGGCCAGCATCAGTTCCCAGAGCTCCACCTGGTTGCCGAGCATGATGATCATCCGGTCCCCGCGCCGCACACCTGCCCCGCGCAGCCAGTTGGCCACCTGGGACGAGCGCCGGGAGAGGTCAGCGAAGCTGCGCCGGGTCGCGGACCCGTCCTGTTCAACGATCACCAGCGCAGGCTTGTCCGCCTTGGCCGGGTCCGCGGCGAGCTGGTCGAACCAGTCCAGTGCGAAGTTGAACTCCTCAAAGCGGGGCCACTGGAATTCGTTGCGGGCGCCGTCGTAGTCCCCGCGCAGGGCAAGCAGCCGGTCTCGCGCGGCCCGGAATTCCTCAGTCACGGTCATGGTGCACCTTTCGAAGTCCTCTGGCGCTGCCGTTCCGGGCGGTCGGTGGCACGGCGCCGTTGCCTGGGATCCACCGGCCCGGCACGGTGCCTGCCTAGTGATCCCCGTCACTGTGCAATATACTAGGACATCCAAGGGTTTGGAAGGGCGGCGCTGCTCCGCAGGCGTTGCATGACGAAGGGATACGTGCCCGTGCAGCCACAAGGACGTGCCAGCGGACCGTCGGCGCCAGCCGAAAACACAGCGGAAGACAGAGCCGAATCAAATAGAACCGAAAACACAGCGGGATCAGACACGGCGGGATCAGAGACAGCCGAATCCGCTACCGCGGGCGCCGCCCCCGAAGCCGCGGCGGAGCCGCCGTTTCCCGACGCCGACCTCATGTACATCGTTGACCTGTTGCCGCCGGACGAACAGCTCCGCTACCAAGAGGTCCGGGAATTCCTGCAGTCCCGGATCCGGGCCGCATCAATCGACTACTGGAACCGCGAGGAGTTTCCCTTCGGGCTGCTCGCCGAACTCGGCAAATACGGTTTGGGCGGGCTGCAGACGGACGGCACGTCCAAGCTCTTCAAGGGGCTCATGTATGTCGAGGTGGCGCGCGCCGACGTGTCCCTCTCGGCGCTCGTCGGGATCCACAACGAGCTGATCGTCGGCATGATCGACGAGCTGGGCTCGGCGGAACAGAAGGCGCGCTGGCTCCCTGGCCTCACCGCGTTCACCCAGCTCGGGGCGTTCGCCCTGACGGAGCCGGACCACGGCTCGGACATCGCCGGCGGCCTGGAAACCACCGCCCGGCTGGACGGCGACGAGTGGGTCCTCAACGGCGCCAAGCGTTGGATCGGCGCCGGCACCATCGCGGACTTCGCCCTCGTTTGGGCCCGGGACGTCGCTGACCAGCACATCAAGGGCTTCATCGTGGAGACGGACCGTCCGGGCTACACCGCAACGAAGATCGCCAACAAGATCGGCCTGCGCATCATGCAGAACGCGGACATCGTCCTCGACGAGGTCCGGATCCCGGCGGCCAACCTGCTGCCCGGCGCCACCAGCTTCTCCAAGGCCAACGAGCTCCTGCGCGATTCGCGGGCCTGGGTGGGCTGGCAGGGTGCCGGCATCCAGCTGGCCGCGTTCGACGTCGCGCGCGCGTATTCGCTGCGGCGCCGCCAGTTCGGCAAGGAACTGGCCCGCTTTCAGCTCATCCAGCAGCAGCTCGCCGAGATCCTGGGCAACGCGACCGCCTCCCTGGCCCTGATGGCCCAGCTGGCGCGGATCCAGGAAGAGGGCAAGCTCGAGATGGTCCAGGCCGCCATGGCCAAAGCGACCACCACGCGGCTGGCGCGTGCCTCGGTGGCGATGGGACGGTCCCTCATGGGCGGCAACGGCATCAGCAGCGACTATGAGATGGGCAAGCTCTTCGGCGACGCCGAAATTCTCTATACCTATGAGGGCAGCTACGAAATCAATTCACTGATCGTGGCGCGGGCCGTGACGGGAAAGTCCGCTTTCGTCTAGGCTCCCCGCGGGATCTAGGCTCCGAGTGTGTCAGTGCCGTCCCGCGCCTCGCCGTCCCGCGCCTGGCCGGCTCGCGCCCGCCCGGCCGGGGCAGGCTGAACCGCCGGGCTGGCGTGGCCGTAGCGGGACGTGCGGTTGCGGCCCCCGTTCTTGGCCTCGTACAGGGCCCGGTCCGCGCAGTCCAGGAGCGAGCCGGCCGCGGCGTCGCTTTGCTCGCAGACTCCGGCGGAGATCGTCAGGAAACCTACTTCCCCGAACGGTTCGGACGCGATGGCCTTGCGGGCGCGTTCGGCGGCGCGCAGGGCCTCGGCGCCGTCCGTCTCCGGGAGCAGCCACACGAACTCCTCGCCGCCGAACCGGGCCACGATCTCCTCGGCGCGGGCGACCGTCCGGAGCCTGGCCGCGACCTCCGCCAGGACCACGTCGCCCGTCAGGTGGCCGTGGGTGTCGTTGACCCTCTTGAAGTGGTCGATATCAAGGACGACGGCACTCAGGCTTGTCCCGCGGCTGCGGGCCTGTGCAACGTGCTCGGTGAGGTGCCGTTCCAGGGCCCGCCGGTTGGGCAGGCCACTGAGGGCATCGGTAGTGGCCTGTTGTTCGAGGTCGGTCCGGGCCTCCGTGTTGCCGATGGCGATCTCGACGAGCTCCGCGAACTGGGCCAGCCGCTCCATCATCGCCTCCGTGACCCCGGTGCGCGACTTCGACGTCAGGCTCACGGCGCCCCACAGGCTGCCGCGGACCCGGATCGGCGCCGCCGCCGCGGACTGGAAGCCGCCGGCGCGCATCTGCTCCGCTGCCTGTCCACCTTCCGCCCGGTAGCGAACCAGGGCCGGCTTGCCGGTCACGGCCACCCGGACAGTGGCCGACTCGTCCGTCGGGGCGAAGATCTGCCGCCGGCTCAGCGTCGGCGGGAGCGTCGGCGCCATGGCGACGATTTCCGCCGAGGATGCGCCCGTGAAACGGACGACGGCGGCGGAATCGACGTTGAACAGGTCGCGGACAATCGCGGCGACCCGCTCAGAGATGGCTGCGGGGGCCGCGTTGCGGGCAACTTCGGTGGCTATCTCGTGCAAAGCCTCCCAAACCTTTTGTTGCTGCAGGCGCTCGGTGATATCGACCGCCACCACCATGCCGGCCGCGGCCTCGTCGTCGGAGTAGACCGGCCCGGCGTTCAGCCGGTACGTGCGGTGGCCGATCTGCCGGCTCCAGGACACGTCGCGGCCGGCGAGGGCCGCACGGTAGCGCGGCTCGAGCTCGCTGGCGAGATCGCCCTTGAGCACATCCTGGATGCGCTGGCCTTCGAGCTCTTCCCTGCGGTAGCCGAAGGTCTCCAGCTCCTGGCCTTCGGCGATCAGGTAGCGCAGCTCGGCGTCGAAGAGGAGGACGAAGACACCGGGAACGCTCCGCGCCAGGGCGCGGTACCGGTCCATGTCCCGTTGCCGGCGCCGGTCGGCCAGCACACGCTCGGTGATGTCCGTGACCAGGACGAAGAAGCCCTGCACCGCGCCGTCCTGGGTATCGGGGGTGTAGGTCACCTCGGTGAAGCGGGACTGGCCCGCGGCATCCACCAGGGTCCGGTCGAACTGCTGCCGTTTCCCGGCGAGCGCTCCCTCGATGTGCGGCAGGTTGGCCTCCAGGACGGTCTCGCCGAGCACGTCCCGGACATGCATGCCGTGAAGCTGCTGGGGTGCGAAACCGAACCACTCGCAGTAGGCGTCGTTGGCCAGGCGGTTGCGGAGTCCCGTGTCCCAATAGCCCACGAGTGCCGGGATTCCGTTCAGGACGGCCCGCAGCTGCGCCGGGATCTCAGGCAGTGGCGACGGACCGGCATCGTCCCTGTTGAGTGGGCTGCGATTAGTCATTGCCTTAGTATCCATTGCCGGCGGCGGCATCGGAAAACCATCAGGGCATGAACCTGTAGCCGATGCCGGCCTCGGTGAGCAGGTGGCGCGGGCTGGCGGTATCCGGCTCCAGCTTGCGCCGCAGCTGCGCCATGTATACCCGGAGGTAGTTGGTCTCCTTGGCGTAGGCCGGACCCCAGACCCTGGAGAGCAGCTGCTGCTGGGTGATGAGCATTTCCGGATTGCGGACCAGAACCTCCAGAATCTTCCATTCCGTGGGGGTCAGCCGGACGTCCGCGTCGTCCCTGGTCACCCGGTGCTTGGCCAGGTCCACGGTGAAGGCGTCGGTCCTGACCACTGCTTCGCGCTCCGGTTCGACGCTGCGG
Source organism: Arthrobacter sp. P1_D12 (assembly GCF_056406175.1). Lineage (NCBI taxonomy): Bacteria > Bacillati > Actinomycetota > Actinomycetes > Micrococcales > Micrococcaceae > Arthrobacter > Arthrobacter sp. P1_D12. The sequence continues at coordinate 38,126 of NZ_JBFUAR010000019.1, read as the reverse complement.
CGCAGCAGCGCCCGGAGCCGGGCCAGGAGCTCGTCGAGGCCGAACGGTTTGGTGATGTAGTCATCCGCGCCGGCGTCGAGAGCCTCGACTTTGTCTTCGGAGCCGTGCCTGGCGGAGAGCACCAGGACCGGCGCGCTGCTGAACCCGCGCAGCTCCTTGAGGACACGGGTCCCGTCAATATCAGGCAGGCCGAGGTCCAGGATGATGAGTGAGAGCGGGTTCTGGGTGGCGGCCAGCAGCGCCGAGGTCCCGTCCACGGCGGTGGTGACGGTGTAGCCGTGGGCCTGCAGGGTAATGCGCAGGGCCCGCAACAGGTGCGGGTCGTCGTCGACGACCAGGACGGCCGTCATGCGGTGTCCGGTCCGGACGTAAGGGGCAACGCATGACCGCGGCGCGCCACCAGCGACCGGGGCTCGAACGGGGCCTGGGCGCGGTGCCCGTCATATGGGGTTCCCGTGGACAACGGAAGCCGGATAATCATCGTCAGCCCTCCGCCCGGTGTGGCTTCTGCGGTCAGGCTGCCACCCATGGCATCCGTGAACCCCTTCGCCACCGCAAGCCCGAGCCCGATCCCGGTGGTTTGCGGGGTGTCGTCGAGCCGCTGGAAGGGCCGGAACATTTCCAGGACGCTCTCCGCCGGGATTCCCCGGCCGTGATCGATGACCCGAAGCTCCCCGGCAGGGCGCCCCTCGAGAGTCGCAGGGCTGAGGCCGCCAGCCGCCCCAACAAGGACGATGTCCGAATCTGGAGCGTATTTCACGGCATTCTCGACGATGTTCGCAATCACCCGTTCCAGCATGCCGGGGTCGGCGTCGACCTCCGGCATGTTCGGAGGCAGGTCCACGCGCACCCGGCCCGCGGGGACGGCGCTCAGGGAACCCGGTATGACCTCGTACCACCGCACGGGTTTGAGCAGGGGATTGACGGCATCCGAGGTGATCCGGGACATGTCCAGCAGATTGCCCACCAGCGCGTCCAACCGGTCCGAACACTCCTCGATCGTTGCCAGCAGTTCGTGTTCCTCTTCCTTGGTGTAATGGACGTCGTCGTGGCGCAGCCCGCCGACGGCAAGCTTGATCCCGGCCAAGGGGGTGCGCAAGTCGTGGGAGACTGCGCGGAGGATGGAGGTCCGCATCGTGTTGCTTTCGGCCAATCGCAGCATCTCCCGCCGGCTGGTCACCAACTGTTGGCGTTCCAGCTGGGCCGCCAGATGAACACCGAACGCGCCGAGGAGACGTCGGTCGCTGGCCGGCAGAATCCGTCCGAAGAGCACCAGGCGCGTGGAAGCGTCGATTTCTTCGACGTTGTCGCCGGTGGCATCGTCCCCTGGCGCGCCGGCGGGCAGGGCCGGAATTTCTCCCACGGCGGCCTGAAGTTGCCATCGCCGGTCTGGTCCTGCGCCGCTGTCGCCGTCCGCGAGGCCGTAGCCAAGGCTGAAAACAGCAGCACCGCGCACCTGGAAGACGCTCAGGGCTTGCTCCAGCAATGCCTGAACCGTGTCATCCGAGCCGACGGCACTGCGCGTCAGGTCACCGAGCGTCGTGGCTTCGGCGCGGGCCCGCGCGGCCTCTTTGGAGCGGCGGGCCGATAGGTCGACCACAACGGCAACGGCGGCTGAGACGCCCACAAACACCAGCAGGGCCAGGAAGTTCTGGGGATCGCTGATGGTGAGGTTGCCCAACGGCGGGGTTGAAAAGTAGTTCACCAGAAGGCTGCTCCACAGTGCGGCCAGGATGGCCGGCCACAATCCGCCGATCAGCGCCACCGCCACTGAACCGGTGAGCTGGACCAGCATGGCCGCGGCCACGTTCCGCTCCGGGTTCAGGAGCGACAGCAAGAGTTGCAGGACCACCGGGAGCAGCACCGCAAAGCCGAACCCGACGGCGACCCGGACCCGGCCCAAGTCGCGCTGCCGTGACGGGCGGGTTCCGCGGCCGCCGAGGGGGTGGGAGACCATATGGACATCGATGTCGCCTGAATCGCGGACTACCCGGGTGCCTACTCCGCCGCCGAGGAGGTTTCCGATCAGCCCGGCGATCTTCTTGTGCCGGGAGATGCCAACGACGATTTGGGTCGCGTTGACGCTGCGGGCGAAGTCCAGCAGGGCGGCGGCCGGATCCTCCCCGGTCACGATGTGGTAGCTGCCGCCCAGGTCCAGGATGAGGTGGCGCTGGGCCTCAAGCGCCTGGGGGGATTCGCCGGCAACGCCGTCAGCGGCACGGACGTGGACCGCCAGCAGGTCCCCGCCGTTGACCCGGTTGAGGATGCGGGCCCCCCGGCGGATCAGGACTTCCCCTTCCGGGCCGCCGGTCAGCCCGACGACGATCCGCTCCCGGGCTGGCCAGCTTTCATCGATGCCCTGTTCGGCCCGGTACTTGGCGAGGCCCTCGTCCACCCGGTCGGCCAGCCACAGCAAGGCAAGTTCGCGCAGCGCCGTGAGGTTGCCCAGCCGGAAGTAGTTCGAGAGGGCCGCGTCGATCTTGTCGGCCGCGTAGATCTTGCCGTCGCCCAGGCGCTGGCGGAGCAGCTCGGGGGAGATGTCCACGAGGTGGATCTGATCCGCTCGGCGGACAACGTCGTCGGGCACCGTCTCCGCCTGGCGGACGTCGGTGATGGCGCTGACGACGTCCCCCAAGGACGCCAGATGCTGGATGTTGACCGTGGAGAGAACATTGATGCCGGCGTCGAGGAGCACGGCAACGTCCTGCCAACGCTTGGGATTCCGGCTACCCGGGACATTGGAATGGGCGTATTCGTCCACAACCGCGGTCCCTGGCGCCCGGGCCAGGACCGCGTCAAGGTCCATCTCCTCAAACTCCGTGTCCCGGTAGGGCAGCCTCCTGGGCGGGATGACTTCGAGTCCCTCCAGCAGCGCCCGCGTCTCGCTGCGGCCGTGGTCCATGGCGAACGCGACGACGACGTCCTCGCCGCGCTTGCCGAGCCGGTGGGCTTCTTCGAGCATCTCGTAGGTCTTGCCCACACCCGGCGCGGCGCCCAGGAAGATCCGCAGCGTTCCACGTGCCATGCCGTCATTCTCTCACTTGGATTGTGCCGGCTGCGACGGCCGTGCGGCCGCCGCCACGGCGAGGTTGAGGGCAGTCACGTTGACTGACGGCTGGCCGAGAAACGCGACTAACCCACTGCTGGTGTGCTGCTCCACCAGGGAGGCAACGGCGTCGGCGCCCAGGCCGTTCGCTGCCGCCACCCGCGCCGTCTGAACCCTGGCGTACTCGGGTGAAATGTCCGGGTCCAGTCCGGAACCGCTGGCGGTCACGGCGTCGGCGGGCACCGTTGCCGGATCCACGCCTTCAGCCGCGGCGACGGCGGACCGGTTGGCGGTCACGCCGTCGAGCAGTTTCGAATCGTTGGGCCCCAGATTGCTGGCGGAGGACGACGCCGGATCCCACTTCGCAGCCGAAGGGCGGGCGTGGAACCAGCGGGGGTCCTGGACACCGGAATCGTTGGCCGCGGCCTGGACAATCAGGGCGGACGCGGCCGGGGCGCCGGCGCTGTCTTTGAGGATGGAGCCGTTGGCCTGGTACGGGGCGATCAGTTGTCCGGTTCCGAAGACGGCGAGCGGGTACGCAAGGCCGAGGACCAGGGTGGCGAAGAGCAAGAACCGAAGGGCCGTGCCTGCCTGCCGGAGGTAGCCAGTGAGAGTGTTCATAGGGATTTTCCTAGCCGATTCCTGGGATGAGGGAGATCAACATGTCGATGATCTTGATGCCGATGAAGGGTGCAATCAGGCCGCCGAGCCCGTAGATCAGCAGGTTCCGGGCCAGTGCCTGGTTGGCGGAGACGGCACGGTATTTGACCCCCCGAAGCGCGAGCGGAACCAACGCGATGATGATCAGGGCGTTGAAGATCACCGCGGACAGGATGGCTGAAGACGGGGTGGCCAGGCCCATGATGTTCAGCAGCCCTAGCCCCGGGAAGGCGGCGGCAAAAAGGGCCGGGACGATCGCGAAGTACTTGGCGACGTCGTTGGCGACCGAGAAGGTGGTCAGGGCGCCGCGGGTGATGAGCAGTTGCTTGCCGATGCCGACGATGTTGATGAGTTTGGTGGGGTCGGAGTCGAGGTCCACCATGTTGGCAGCGTCCTTCGCGGCGGGGGTTCCGGAGTTCATGGCGACGCCCACGTCCGCGGCGGCCAGCGCCGGGGCGTCGTTGGTGCCGTCCCCGGTCATGGCCACGAGCCGGCCTGCGGCCTGCTCCTTCTTGATGACCGCGAGCTTGTCCTCCGGGGTTGCTTCGGCCAGAAAGTCATCGACGCCGGCCTCGGCGGCGATCGCCTTGGCGGTGATGGGGTTGTCGCCGGTGATCATGACGGTCCGGATGCCCATTTGCCGCAGTTCGGCGAAGCGGGCATGCATGCCGGGTTTGACGACGTCGGCGAGGTGGATGGTTCCAAGGACGTCGGCGCTGCCGTCCTTGCCCACCTGGGCGACCAGGAGAGGTGTGCCGCCCTGGGCCGAGATTTCCGTGACCCGGTGCTCGACCTCCGCCGGGGAGTGCCCGCCGTACTCGGCAACGAAGGCCGCAACCGTGGAGGCGGCGCCCTTGCGGATCTGCCGGCCGTCAAGGTCCAACCCGCTCATGCGCGTGCTGGCGCTGAAGGGGACGACGGCAAAGTCGCTGGCGCTATGTTCAAGGGTGGTCAGATCGGCCCCGGTCACGCCCTTGTCCGCGGCGAGGTCCACGATGGAGCGCCCCTCGGGGGTTTCGTCGGCCAGGCTGCAGACCCGGGCCGCTTCGATGAGTTGGGTCCGGTCCACGTGGTTGGCGGGGAAGAAATTGACGGCGCGGCGGTTGCCGTAGGTGATGGTTCCGGTCTTGTCCAGCAGCAGGGTGGTGATGTCTCCGGCGGTTTCCACGGCACGGCCGGAGGTGGCGAGCACGTTGTGCTGGACCAGCCGGTCCATGCCGGCGATGCCAATGGCCGGGACCAGGGCCCCGATGGTGGTGGGGATCAGGCAGACCAGCAGTGCGACCAGCACGATCGGGGACGGCGTGGCGCCGGCGAGGGCGGCGAACGGTGCCAGTGACATGGTGACGGCCAGGAAGACGATGGTCAGGGACACCAGCAGTACGTGGAGCGCGATTTCGTTGGGAGTCTTCTGCCGCACGGCGCCCTCGACAAGCCTGATCATCCGGTCGATGAAGGTTTGGCCCGGCTCTGCGGTGATGCGGATGACGATCCGGTCCGAGAGGACCTTCGTGCCGCCGGTGACGGAGGACCGGTCTCCGCCGGATTCGCGGATGACCGGGGCTGATTCGCCCGTGATGGTGGATTCGTCGACGCTGGCCAGGCCTTCGATGATTTCGCCGTCCGAGGGAATGACGTCCCCGGCCTCGCAAACCACGACGTCTCCGCGCCGCAACTCCGTCCCCGGCAGGTCCCGGGTGGCGCCGTCGGGCTGCCGGAGCCGGGCCTGGACGCCCTTGCGGCTGGCGCGCAGGCTGTCGGCCTGGGCCTTGCCCCGGCCCTCGGCGATGGATTCGGACAGGGTGCCGAAGAGGACGGTGAGCCACAGCCAGGCCGTCACGGCGACGCCGAACACGGACGGCCGGTACACCGAGATCGCGGTGCACAGGCCGGCCCCGACCAGCACGATGAACATGACCGGGGAATGGATCATCTGCCGCGGGGAGAGTTTCCTGACCGCGAGGGGCAGGGCGGCTATGACGGACGTGAGTGTCAGTTTTGCCGGGGCTTTGGTGTGGTGCTTGTGCTCGCCGGGGGTGCCAAGGGGGTTTCCGTCGGCGTAGGTCAGGGCTTCGGTGTCCGTGGCTAACGCCGTGTGGGACCGGGTCATTTGAGGAGTCCTTCCGCGAGGGGGCCCAGGGCAAGGGCCGGGAAGTAGCTCAGGGCGGTCAGGATTACCGTCACGCCGACCAGCAGCGAGCCGAACAGCGGGCCGTGGGTGGGGACGGTGCCGGCGGACGTGGGAACCTTGCCCTGACGGGCGAGGGAGCCGGCCAGGGCGATCACCAGGACGATCGGGAGAAAGCGGCCCAGCAGCATCGCCAGGCCCATCATGACCGAGAGGTATGGGCCCGACGTGGTGATGCCGCCGAACGCGGAGCCGTTGTTGTTGGCCCCGGAGGTGAAGGCGTAAAGCGCTTCGCTGAACTGGTGCGGGCCGGTGGCTGGGGCGTTGGCCATGGCGTCCGGCAGCAGGACGGTGATGCCGGCGAGGGCCAGCACCAGGCTCGGGGTGACGAGGATGTACATGGCGGCGAGTTTCATTTCCGTCGGTCCGATCTTCTTGCCCAGGTACTCCGGGGTGCGCCCGACCATGAGGCCGGCGATGAAGACGGAAATGATGGACAGGATCAGCAGGCCGTAGAGCCCGGACCCGGTTCCGCCGGGGGCGACTTCGCCGAGCATCATGTTCACCATGGCCACTCCGCCGGCCAGCGGCGGCAGGGAATCGTGGGCGGTGTTGACGGCGCCGGTGGAGGTCAGGGTGGTGGACGTCGCGAAGATCGCGCTGGGCACGGGGCCGAAGCGCTGTTCGAAGCCTTCGCCGAGGCCACCGGCGGCGGCCGTCGCGGTTCCCTGGCCGGCAGCGACGGCCCAGCCCATCAGCGAAATCGAAGCCAGCCACAGGGTGCCCATCACGGCGACGACCGTGTAGCCCTGCCGCTGGTCGCCCACCATTCGGCCGAAGGCATACGGGAGGGCGGAGGGGATGAGCAGGAGCAGGAACACCTCAAAGAGGCTGATGAAGGCGTTGGGGTTTTCAAACGGGTGGGCGGAGTTCGCGTTAAAGTAGCCGCCGCCGTTGGTCCCGAGCTCCTTGATGGCTTCCTGGGAGGCGACGGGGCCGCCGGGAATGCTCTGCGAAAGGCCCGTGGCCTGGTTGGTGACCTCGGTGGACCAGAAATTCTGCACCACTCCGCCGAGGACCATCACCACTGCCGCGACGAACGCCAGCGGCAGCAGGACCCGGAACGTCGTCCGGGTCAGGTCCACCCAGAAGTTGCCCAGCCGCTGTGTCCGTGTGCGGGCAATGCCCCGGATCAGGGCGACGGCGACCACGATGCCGACGGCGGCGGAGAGGAAGTTCTGCACCGCCAGCAGACACATCTGCACGAAGATGCCTACCGTGGTCTCGGGGACGTAGGTCTGCCAGTTCGTGTTGGTCACAAAGGAAATAGCGGTGTTCATGGCCACCCACGGGTCGACGCCGGGCAGCGAACCGCTGCCGGGCAGGACGCCCTGCAGCCGTTGGAGGCCGAACACGGCCAGGATCGAGACGGCCGAGAACGCTAGAACGCTGCGCAGGTAGACCGGCCAGGTCTGCTCGGTGCCGGCGTCGACCCCGGCCAGCCGGTAGAAGAGGCGCTCGGCCCGGGCTGACGTCGTGCCCTCGAAAACCCGGGCCAGGTAGATGCCCAGAGGCTTGTGCATGGCCGCCAGGACAATGAGTAGCGCCGCCACCTGGACAGCAAAGGACGCAGGGTTGAAGGTCATGATCCGTTCACCACTTTTCCGGATGGATCAGGACGGCCAGCAGGTAGCCGAAGAGGCACAGCCCTGCCAGCAACAGAACGAGCCACATCACCGCATCGGCGCTCACTTGCCACCCTCCGGCCGGTCATCGGCACTGCCGACCATCCCGGCCAGGACGTGGCCGATCCACATTACGAATCCCATCGACAGCATCAGGATTCCGATCACAGCCAAATCAGCCATTGGGCATTCCTTTCCTCGGTGTCCCCGTTGGGAGACAGCTCCAGTCAAACCCCGTCGCCGGCCCGAACCGGCGGTTTTAACGCTTCCTTGATGGTTGCGGCCTGGATCTTGATGCCGCATTAGCGGTGGCGGGTCCGGCGAGGCCGGCGACGCGCGGGAACCCGGACGGGCACCCGAAGCGCCGGTTTGAGGGCCGCGTTAAGGAACCATCAGGATTGTTCGCCGGACGGTAGCGGCGGCCTCCGGGGCTGGTAGCGTCTCGGACGGAAGCGGCGCGGTGTGCCGCGTGGAAAGGACATCATGACCACCCTCAGCCGGCCCCCGGCAGACCCCTCCGCGCCGCGGCCCGGCGCCGGGGAACACTTCAGGAACTGGCTGCTGTTCGGCCTCCAAGACGCCAAGGGAATCCACCAGGGGCCCGGGGCCGTGAGCGACAGCCACCTGAAAAAGCACTCGTGGTGGCAGGTCATGTGCCTGACCGGCGTGGACTACTTCTCCACCCTGGGCTACCAGCCCGCCATCGCCGCGCTCGCGGCCGGCGTGATTTCGCCGCTGGCCACCCTGGTCCTGGTGGCCGTGACCTTGCTGGGCGCACTGCCCGTGTACCGCCGGGTGGCCGGCGAAAGCCCGCGCGGTGAAGGGTCCATCGCCATGCTGGAGCGGCTGCTGCCACGTTGGGGCGGGAAACTCCTGGTCCTGGTCCTGCTCGGCTTCGCCGCCACCGACTTCATGATCACCATGACGCTTTCCGCCGCGGACGCGACCGCCCACGCCATCGAGAACCCCCTCGCCCCCGAGTGGATGCAGGGCCAGAACGTCGCCGTCACGCTGTTCCTGCTGGCTCTGCTCTCCGCGGTGTTCCTGCGCGGTTTCAAGGAGGCGATCGGCGTCGCCGTCGTCCTGGTGGGCATTTACCTCGGGCTGAACGTCGTCGTGGTCATCACAACGATCATCGAGGTCCTGCAGCACCCGGTGGCGGTCGACAACTGGTGGCTGGCCCTGACCACCCAGCACGGGAGCCCGCTGATGGTGGTGGGCATCGCGCTGCTCGTGTTCCCCAAGCTGGCCCTGGGCCTGTCCGGCTTCGAGACCGGCGTCGCCGTGATGCCGCAGATCCGCGGCCACGCCAAGGACACCGAGGAGAACCCCCAGGGCCGGATCAAGGGTGCACGCCGGCTGCTGACGACGGCGGCCCTGATCATGAGCGCGTTCCTCGTCACCACGAGCTTCACCACAGTGGTCCTGATCCCGGCGCAGGAGTTCCAGCCCGGCGGGCAGGCGAACGGCCGCGCCCTGGCTTATCTGGCGCACGAATACCTGGGAAACGGATTCGGCACCGTCTACGATCTGAGCACCATCGCCATCCTGTGGTTCGCCGGCGCCTCCGCCATGGCCGGGCTGCTGAACCTCGTGCCGCGCTATCTGCCCCGGTACGGCATGGCTCCGGAATGGGCCCGGGCGGTCAGGCCGCTGGTTTTGGTGTTCACCCTGGTGGGGTTCCTGATCACCTGGCTGTTCGACGCCGACGTCGATGCCCAGGGCGGCGCCTACGCCACCGGCGTCCTGGTCCTGATGACGTCGGCGGCGATTGCCGTGACGCTGTCCGCGCGCAGCCACCAGCAGCGTAAGCGCAGCATCGGCTTCGGCATCATCGCCGTCGTGTTCATCTACACCACGGTGGCGAACATCTTCGAGCGGCCCGAAGGCATCCGGATCGCGGCCTTCTTCATCCTCGGGATCATCGTGATCTCCCTGCTCTCGCGCATCCGGCGCTCCTTCGAGCTCCACGCCACGCATGTGCGCATGGACACCCCGGCTCTGGAATTCCTGGCCGCCAATGAATCCGGCCCCATCGCGATCATCGCCCACGAACCGCTGCGGCTCACTGCCCAGGCGTACCTGGACAAGCTCACGTCCGCCATCGAGGTCAGCCACCTCCCGCTGGACTCCCAGGCGCTGTTCCTGGAAGTAGTGGTGGACGACTCCTCGGACTTCGAGACCGCGCTCGAGGTCCGCGGGGTCACCCGGCACGGATACCAGATCCTGGAGGTCCACGGGCCCGTTGTTCCGAACACGATCGCCTCCGTGCTGCTGCACATCCGCGACGTCACCGGGCTGATGCCGCACATCTACTTCCGCTGGACGGAGGGAAACCCGTTCACCAACCTCCTGCGGTTCCTGGCCTTCGGCGAAGGCGAGATCGCCCCGGTGACGCGCGAAGTGTTGCGCGAGGCCGAGCCGGACGTCACCCGGCGTCCGTGGGTCCACGTCGGCTGAGACCGCGCCCGGCGGCAGGCGCAAGGCCACAAGCGCCTCGAACACAAGCGCCTCGAACACAAGCGCCCCTCCGGAGGAATCCTCCGGAGGGGCGTTTGTGGTCTTCGGGGAAAGTGTCCCGGCCAGGCGGCCGGGGCTTTTTCCGGAGTACTTAGAGCGGGCGGATGTTCTCAGCCTGCGGGCCCTTCGGGCCCTGCGTGACGTCGAATTCAACCTTCTGGTTCTCGTCCAGCGAACGGTAGCCGCTGGTAGCGATTGCCGAGTAGTGGGCGAAAACGTCGGCCGACCCGTCATCCGGGGCAATGAAGCCAAAACCCTTTTCGGCGTTGAACCATTTAACTGTGCCTGTAGCCATGCCTTTATCCTTCTGAAATGCTGCTGATCTCCGGCGGCCATAAGGCCAACGGCTGCGGAGACATTCGTCCGCTGTCCCCAACGTACGGTGCGACGGGCCGCGGTGCAAGGGTCTGACGGGGGTCTTCGTCCCGGCCGGCCGCTTTCGTCAGGCCGAGACGGTGGCGTCGAAGAGCGCAATCAGGTCCCGGCTGATCTGGTACGGCGAGGTCTCGGACGGGCTGTGGCCCGCGCGGTAGACCGAAATCCGCGCACCGATCGACTGCGCGAAGCTCCGGTGCAACGCCAGCGGCCAGAGGTCGTGTTCGCCGACTGCGACAAGCTTTGGCAGCGTCGCGGCCGCCAGCACCCGCCGCAGATCCGGGGTGTGCTTCATAAGGCCGATGATGTCGACCACCGAGGCGCGGCGCGTGAACGCGAACCGGCTCCTGACGAACCGCAGCCGCTGCGGCGCCACCCGGGCAATATTGCTGCGGATGCCCCAAATCATTAATGCGGTGCCGACCCTGGAGGTGACCCAGCAGCTGACCCAGCCAGCCAGGCGCACATAACGGAGGCTCTGCCCCGGCTCCGGCGGGCAGCTGATGAGGGTCAGGCTGCGGAACTTTTCTGGCTGCTGGACGAACGCCAGTTGGGCAACCACCGCCGCGAAGGAATACCCCACGACGTGCACCGAGCCTTGGTCGGTGTCCAGCATGGCCAGGAGGTCGTCGCGGAACAGCTCGTAGTCGTAGCAGTTCCGGGGCGGAACGAGGTTTTCGGGCCCGGCCTGGGCGGATTCATACTGCCCGGCGATGTCGCAGCTGAGGACGAAGTAGCCGGCCGCGGCGAGCTCAGGCAGCATGAGGATGAAGTCTTCCTTGGAGCCGGTTGCGCCCGGGACCAGCAGGACGCGCGGCTTCCCAGGATCTCCGGCAGCGATCGTCGCCAAGGTCCCGCTCGGTGCCTCGAACTCACCGCGCATCACGCCTGCCGGAAGGACGGCCCAGTCGAAGTCGGGCAACGCGGCGTCCCGGCGGGCGGCATCGTCCACCAGCCCCGAACCAAAGCCTTCGGGAACCGGGCCGCCCTGTGCGTTACTGCCGGCAGACGCCATCTATCTAACATAGCCCCCGGCTGGCGGCGTGGCGGAGGTCCCGCTGCAATTCGACGGCCCGGCGCCGGCCGGTCCGGAGGTCCACGCTCAGCCAGCCAGGCTGCCGGCGGCCGTCGCGGGGGAGAGCGGGGCATCCACCTGCCGCACCGTTCCGGCCGATCCGTCCACGGTCACGGTCTCACCGGTCCGCAAACGGGTGGTCGCGTCCGGCACGCCCACCACCGCCGGGATGCCGTATTCGCGGGCCACCACGGCGCCGTGCGAGATCACCCCGCCCATTTCCATCACCAGGGCGCCGGCTGTCATGAACAGCGGCGTCCAGCCGGGGTCGGTGGAGGGTGCCACGAGGATTTCCCCGGGCTCGAGGTGCGCGCCCACCGGATCCAGGATGACGCGGACCGTTCCGGTGGCGGTGCCGGCCGACGCCGGTGTCCCGGCGAGGGCGCCGGAAGCGGGGGACTTGGCCATCACGGCCGCCTCCACGTCCGTGCCGTCGGAGAGCAGGAGCCGGGGAATCCGGCGCCGGCGTAGTTCGACGTCGTAGATCCGGTGGCGGCCCGCGACGATGCCCTTCAGGTCGGCACCCCGCAAACCCACACGGACCTCGTCGAATTCCAGGAAATACACGTCGTCCGCGGCGGCGATCGCACCGGACCGGGCCAGCTCGATGCCGATCGCGTTGAGCTGGCGGTGCATTTCCGCGAGGGCGAGGATGATGTAGAACTTGGGCAGTTCGCGCAGTCCGGACAGCTGGCGGGTCCGGCGCAGGCAGAATTCCACCAGCCGGGCACGGATCCGGCTCCGGGCCCTGGTCCGTTCCACCAGGCTGCGGATCCTGGCCTCGGCATGTTCCTCGGCGCGGGCGAACTGCCGGTCGGGCGCTTGCTCAGGGTCGGCCACATGAAGGTAGTTCGAGATCATCCCGAGGATATGGTCCGGTTTTTCCGACCACCGCGGCATGCCAAGGTCGATCTCTGCCACGGCGCGGTGGCCGTAGCGGTCCAGGAACCCGTGCAGGCCGGTCTGTGCCACTGCGGGCAGCGAGCCGGCCTTGTACAGGGCGGCCAGTTCCCTTGGCCCGTGGGCCAGGAACACTTCCCGGGACGCGGCATTCGCGCCGACGGTGACGGCCAGTTGCCAGAGTTCGAGGTCCATCTCGGTGGTGACATTGTTGGGCAGACCCCGCAACACGGCCTCGAGTTCCCGCGGTGCCGCGATGCCGCGCAGCAGCCTGCGCGCCCCGGCCAGCATGAGGTACCCAACGGACGGTCCGGGCAGCGTCGCCAGGATCAGCCCGTCCACGGTGTTCTCCAGGATGCGCTGGGCGTGATCGAGCCGGCCAAAAGTGGTGGCCGGTTCCGGCAGGACAAGTTCGGATTGAAGGCGATCTCCGTAATCGAAGGCGCGGCGCAGTTCGGCGGACGGCCGCACCGCGGCCCGCACCAGGGACGGAAGCAGCCGGACCGTCAGGCCCAGGCCGGCCATGGTTCCGGGATCGCGCCCTGCGCTATTGCCCGCTGCGCCGCTGCCGGTCCCCGGCCGCCGGGGGGCCAGCCTGCCCGCCGCGCCGTGCCGTGGCCGCCGGGACGGCCGTTTGCGCACGCCGAACCGCGGGTCATCCAGGAGTGCCGGAAAAACCGCGCCGGACCTGCCGTCCGCCAGCGGAAGCATCCGCAGCAGGTAGCGGCGGCCGTACCTGTTGCGCACCATGGGCGTCACGTCCACATACATCCGCAATCCCGGGTTGACGTACCGCCACGGCCCGTTGCGGTTCCGCATTGAGCCCAGCACGGAGAGCCCCATGGGGGTCAGGGGCCTGGTCAGGCCCTGGAGCAAGGTGCCGCACAGGTAGACGTGGGGGTCGACGTCGGCTCCTGCCTCCGCGCCCAGCGGTTCGGCGGCCGCAGGCTCCGGCAGCGGATACAACGTGGTGATGGGCCGCGACTGGGTCACCCAGATCCTGCCCGCGGCGTCGATCACCCATTCCACATCCTGGGGTGCCCCGAACAGCCGCTGGACGGTATCGCCGAGGGCCGTGAGTTCGCGGATCCGGGCGTCGTCCAGGCTCGGCCGCCGCCGGACTGACGTCCCCTTCGGTGAACGGAGGAGGATGCGTCCCGTGGCCGTATCCACGACGAAATGGTCCGGGTTGACGCTGCCGGAGACCACCGCCTGGCCGGGCCCGGCGCTCGCATCGATGACCGTTTCGGTCCGGGTGCCCGTCACGGGATTGGCGGTGAAGAGCACGCCGGCGCTGGTGGCGGTGATGAGGTCCTGGACGACGACGGCGAGGCCCACCTCACGGTGGCTGATCCCGTTGGCGGCGCGGTAGGCCACAGCCCGTTCGGTCCAGAGTGAGGCCCAGCAGCGCCGGACCGACTCGACCACGGCGTCGGCTCCGGAGATGTTCAGGAAGGAATCCTGCTGGCCGGCGAAGCTGGCGAAGGGCAGGTCCTCGGCGGTGGCGGAGGATCTGACTGCCACTGTGGCCCGGTTGCCGAGCACTGCATACGCGCCGCGAAGGGCGGCATCGACGTCGGCGGGAATCGGCGCGGTCACGATCATTTCCCGCGCCTGCCGGGCCAGTTCGCCCAGGTCCGGTCCGGGCCGGTGCAACCCGGGGCGGCCTGGCTGGCCGGGGCGGGATTCGCCGTCGTCTGTTTCGCCGTTGTTCGACGGGTGGGGCTGCGCGGCGTCCAGCCGGGCCGCCAGCGCGTCGAGTTCGGCCGGGGCCGCCTTCCGGTAGGCAACCGTGGTGAGGCAGAATCCGCGGGGTACGCGGAACCCGGCGGTCGTGAGCTTGCCGAGGTTCAGGGCCTTTCCGCCCACGAGCGGCAGGGGAGCGGAACCCAGTGCGCTGAGATCCATGACGAGACTTTCCGGCGCCCTGCCATCTGCAGAACCCATTTCCCTGCTCCCACGTCCTGTCCGCGTCTTCAAGCCACGTGTTCACGCCACGTATTCAAGCCGCGGGCGGCCGCCGGGKCCTCAGTCCGGCGGCGCGGCGGCACCTCTGCCAAGCGAGCCTGCCGGCCTACTGGCCGGCGTCGGCCTCGCCGGTGTCTTCCCACATAAGATCCAGGTTGCGGAAGACCGGAGGGCCGTCGCACAGGGCGGCCATCTGCGCGGCGAATTCGGAGGTCTCGGGCCGGTTGGAGTTCTCCATGGCCGACTCGTAGGAGTCGAATTCCACGATCGTGAGGTACGTTCCGGGGCGGTCGCGGTCTGCGGTGGCCATGATCCGGCGGAAGGTCGGGGCAGTGGTTCCCTCCGTCCTGGAGGGCCGGCCGAGTTGCTCGATCTCCTCAATGCGGGAGGTCTGAAATTCGATGATCTGCACGAACCTGGCCATGACGGCTCCCTTGACGGCGGCGGATGCTGATGCGCTTCACGCTAGACCCTCGTCCTTGCCCGTGCAAGGGCGGGAGCCAGCAGTACAGCCAGGGCCGGCGCGGGCGGCGGGGGGGGGGCACGCGCGGCCGCCGTCGAGAGCCCGGCTACGGGGTCAGGAGGACCTTGATGGCGCGCCGTTCGTCCATCGCGCGGTAGGCCTCGGGTGCCTCCTCCAGCGGCATGACCGAGTCGAACACGCGGCCCGGATTGATGGTGCCGTTCAGCACGTCCGCCAGCAGTTCCGGAATGTACGTCCGGGCCGGGGCCATGCCGCCGCCGATCGAGATGTTGGTGTCGAACAGGAAGCGCAGCGGGGCTTCGGCGCCGCCGGTGGGGACGCCGACAAAGCCGAGGGCGCCTCCCGGGCGGACGCTGTGCAGGGCCTGTTCCATGGATTCTTTGGTCCCCACGCACTCCAGCACGGAGTCGGCCAGAACGCCGCCGAGCAGTTCGCGGACCTTGGCGACGCCCTCGTCCCCGCGTTCGGCGACGATGTCCGTGGCCCCGAATTCGCGGGCGATCGCCTGGCGGTCGGCGTGCCGCGACATGGCGATGATCCGCTCCGCGCCGAGGCGCTTGGCGGCCAGGACGCCGCAGAGCCCCACGGCGCCGTCGCCGACCACCACGACCGTCCGGCCGGGACCGGCCTTGGCCGCGAGTGCTGCGTGGTGGCCGGTGGCCATGACGTCGGAGAGCGTGAGCAGGCTGGCGCGGAGGGCGTCGTCCGGGTCGGTGACGCCTGGGACCTTGACCAGCGTGGACTCGGCGAGCGGTACGCGCACGGCCTGGCCCTGGCCGCCGTCGATCCCGTGGCCAGTGTCATCCTTGCCGCCCCAGCCGGCGAGGTGGTCGCAGGCCACCGTGACGCCGTCGAGGCACTGTGGGCACGCGCCGCAGCTGACCACGAACGGAGCGATCACGAAGTCGCCCACGGCGAGGTCTTTGATGTCGTCGCCGACGCTTTCGACCGTCCCGATGAACTCGTGCCCGATCGCGGACGGCTTGTGGGTGGGCTTGACCCCGCGGTACGGCCAGAGGTCCGAGCCGCAGACGCAGGAGGCGGTGACCTTCACGATGACGTCGGTGGGCAGCTGGAGGGTGGGGTAGTCGCGGTCTTCGACTCGGATGTCGCCGGGACCGTGGATGATGGTGGCGCGCATGGGTGCTCCTCGCATTGTGGTGGATGGGCTGGGAACGAGTTTAGTCCCGTGGCATCCCGGCCACGCAGGCGAGGACAAGCAACGCGGGGTCAGATCCGGCCCATTAAGGGCCGTATCTGACCCCCGCGTTGCTTTAGAGGGCTTCGAGCACGCTGACGTAGTTGGCGATGCCCACGCCACCCATGTTCTGCACCGCTGCCCGGCGCGGGTTGGCCAGCTGCATGTCTCCGGCCGTGCCGGTGAGCTGCATCGCGGCGATGACGTGCTGGGAGACGCCGGTGGCGCCGACGGGGTGGCCCTTGGCCTTGAGGCCGCCCGAGACGTTGACCGGCAGCTTGCCGTCCTTGAAGACCCAGCCTTCCTCGAGCGCCCGGGCACCCTGGCCGCGTTCGGTCAGCCCCATGGCCTCATACATGAGCAGTTCGGCAATGGTGAAGCAGTCGTGGACTTCCGCGAAGTCGAGCTCCTCCAGCCCGACGCCGGCCATCCGCAGGGACCGCTGCCAGGAGGCACGTGTGGCGGCGAATTCGGTCGGGTCCCGGCGCTCGGCGGGGAAGAAGTCGTTCGCCTGGCCGAAGCCGGCGAGCCGCACCGGCGCGGTTGCCCCGCCGGTCGGGGCGACGCTGAGGACGACGGCGGCGGCGCCGTCGGAGACGGGGGAGCAGTCGGTGCGGCGCAGCGGGTCGGCCACCATCGGGTTCTTGTCCGAGACGGTGCGGCAGAAGTCCTCGCCGAGGTCCTTGCGGAGCTGGGCGTAGGGGTTGTCGACGCCGTTGCGGTGGTTCTTCGCCGCGATGGTGCCCAGGACGTCGCCGAGGCTGCCGGCGCCGTAGCGCTTGCCGTAGTGCTTCGCCACCTCGGCGAAGAGTCCCGTGAACCCGGTGGTGGAGGCCTTGCCGGCCATGTCGTAGTCCGCGCCGAGCAGGGCCGCGCCCACGACGTCGGCCCCGGCCTGCGTCATCTTCTCGGCACCGATCACCAGGACGGTCTTCGCGGTGCCGGCAAGCAGGGACTTGGTGCCCTGCTGGAACGCGGCAGAGCCGGAGGCGCAGGCGTTCTCGACCCTGGTGGAGGGAACGTTGGCCAGCTGATCCGAGACCTGCAATGCGAGGGAGGACGGGAAGGCCAGCGGCATCATGCCGGAGTTGAACTGGCCGAGGTAAATCTCATCGATCTGGCCGGGCTCGATCCCGGCGTTGCCGATCGCCTCGGTGGCGACCTCCACGATCAGGGACTCCAGGGTTTCTTCGCTCAGCTTGCCGAACCGGCTGTGGCCCCAGCCGGTGAGCAGGACGTCCTTGCCGAACTGGTCTTTGAGGCTCATGCCGTCGCTCCTTCAAATTCGAGCGCGACATCGAAGTCGGCTTCGGTTTTTTCGCGGATTTCCTCCACGGTGACGCCCGGCGCGAGGCGCGTGAGCGTGAGCTTCCGCCCGCCGTCTGCTTTGTGCTCATTCTTCACAAGGTCGAAGACCGCGAGGTCGCTGATGATGCGGTCCACGCAGCTGAGCCCGGTGAGGGGCAGCGTGCATTCCTTGACGATCTTGGCGGTGCCGTCCTTGGCGTTGTGCTCGGTGAGGACCACGACGCGCGGGGTGCCGGCCACGAGGTCCATGGCACCGCCCATGCCCTTGACCATCTTGCCGGGGATGGTCCAGTTGGCGAGGTCTCCGTTCCCGGAGACCTGCATGGCGCCCAGGATCGCGACCTTCACGTGACCGCCGCGGATCATGCCGAAGGACGTCGCGGAGTCGAAGATGCTGCCGCCGGGCAGAACCGTGACGGTCTGCTTGCCGGCGTTGATCAGGTCCGCGTCTTCCTCGCCCTCGAAGGGGAACGGGCCCATGCCGAGGAGGCCGTTCTCGCTCTGCAGGACAACGCGGACGCCGTCGGGCAGGTTGTTGGCCACCAGCGTGGGGATGCCGATGCCAAGGTTGACGTAGTCGCCGTCGTTCAGTTCTTCGGCCGCGATTGCGGCCATTTCATCTCGGGTCCAGGCCATGGTGGTTCTCCTTGGAAAGTCAGGGTGCAGGGGTGGGGCGCCAATGCCGGCGCGCCSGGGGTGGGCGGCGCTCGGGCCGGATTAGACGGTGACGGCGGAGGCGGCCTGCGCCGGCTCTGTTTCCGCTGCGGGCCGCGGGCGGACGGTGCGCTGTTCGATGTCCTTGACGCGGCCGCTGGCCTGGACCAGGCGCTGGACGAACACGCCGGGGGTGATGATGTGGTTCGGGTCCAGCTGGCCGGGCTCGACGATCACTTCGGCCTCGGCGACGGTCACGGCGGCGGCCGTGGCGACCACGGGGTTGAAGTTCTGCGCGGTGTACCGGTAGATCAGGTTGCCGTCGGTGTCGGCCGTGTGGGCGTGAACCAGGGCGACGTCGGCCTTGATGGCGCGCTCCTGGACATAGGTCTCGCCGTCGAACTCCGCCAGCGGCTTGCCTTCGGCGACGAGGGTGCCCACGCCGGTCTTCGTGTAGAACGCCGGGATGCCGGCGCCGCCGGCGCGCAGCCGCTCAGCAAGGGTGCCCTGCGGGGTGAACTCCACCTCCAACTGGCCGGCGAGGTACTGCTCGGCGAAGAGCTTGTTTTCCCCAACGTAGGACGCGATGACCTTGCGGACCTGGCCGCCTTCGATCAGGACCCCGAGGCCCTTGCCGTCCACGCCCATGTTGTTGGAGACGACCGTCAGGTCCTTCACCCCGGAATCCCGCACCGCCTCGATCAGATCAGCGGGGATCCCGCTGAGCCCGAAACCGCCGACGGCGAGCGTCATGCCGTCGCGCAGTACGTCCTGCAGAGCGGCCGCTGCCCCGGATTTCACCTTTGACATTGCATCTCCTCATTGAGCTCGTCTTGCTATCCACTCCGGCAATCCACTTTGTGGACTCCATGCCTGAAGAAGGAGCCTATGGTGTGTCACGGACCACTGTCAACGTGGAGTTTCCCCGCAAATTGGCGGAGTTTATAGTGTGGACGCTACCCTTGGCACTATCCATTATGTGGATACCTGATGGTAAAATCGGGTAAAAGCAACGTGGGTGACAGCATCACCCAGTTCCTGGCCGACGTGAGGCAAGCAATGAATACAACCCCCGTCCAGGGCGCCCAGGTGGTCAGCCGGGCAGCCGGCCTGCTGCGCCTGGTCGGCCGGAAGCCGGAGGGCTGCCCCCTGGTGGAGCTCGTGCGCGAATCCGGCCTGACGCGGCCCACCGTGCACCGGCTGCTGAGCTCGCTCGCGGCCGAGGGGCTGCTGGACCAGGACCCGGGCAGCGGCAACTGGGTCCTGGGTCCTGAGATCCTGCTGCTGGGGTCTGTGGCCTCGGCGCGCTTCCCCCTGGAGGACATCGCGAGGCCGAGCCTGCGCCGCCTGGCCGAAGAGACCGGCGAAAGCGCTTTCTTCTCCATCCGCCGCGGCAACGAGACCGTGTGCCTGCTCCGGGAAGAAGGCAGCTTCCCGGTCCGTTCCTTCGTGCTGCACGAGGGGGTGCGGTTCCCGCTGGGCGTCGCCTCCGCAGGCACCGCCATCATGGCCTTCCTGCCGGCACAAGAGCAGGAAGAGCTGCTCGCCAACTGGGCAGCCCACGCCGGCAGCTTTGCGGCCGCGCACACCGCAGCACTGGTTAGGGAGAACCTCGAAGCGACGCGGCAGGCCGGCTATTCGGTCAATCCGGGGCTGGTCCTGGAAGGCAGCTGGGGGATGGGTGCGGCGGTCTTCGACCAGCGGGGGCGCCCCGCCTGGGCGCTGTCCCTGACCGGTATCGAGCCGCGCTTCCGGGAGGACCGGCGTCCGCAGCTGGGGCGGCTGCTCCTGGAAGAAGCGCACCGGATCTCCACGCTGCTGACCCGCTCGCCAGGCGCCTGACCCTGGCCATGGCCCCGGTCCGGCTCAGGCTGCCTCGGACGGTTCAACTCGCCGGGCGACTCTTGCGCAGTCGCCGCTTGTGCCAGAAGCTGGCAGCACAGGCCGCATCGCGTCGAGCCGAAGGAGCAAAGCCTCATGAAAGACATCAAGATCTCTTTCGATCACTATGGCAGCCCGGATGTCGTCACGGTTGGCGAGGAGGAACCGCCGGTTCCGGCGGAGATCGAGGTCCAGGTGGAGATCCGCGCCGTCGGCGTCAACCCGGTGGACTGGAAAATCGTTGCCGGCTACCTGGAGCCGTACCTTGCCCTGGACTTCCCTGCAGTTCCCGGCTGTGAGGCGGCAGGAATCGTGACCGCCGTTGGCCCCGGCGTGACCGGCTATGAGGTGGGCGACGACGTCATCTGGAATGGCATTTCCGGGGCCTACCGTGCCCTGGCCAATTTTCCGGCCAGCCAGCTGACGCCAAAACCCGCGGGCATCGATTTTGAGCAGGCCGCGTGTGTCGCGATAGCTGGCGGCACGGCGTATTCGGCGCTGGTTCAGCTTGGCATTGGCGTGGGGGACACGGTCCTCATCCACGGCGCAGCGGGCGGGGTCGGCTCGGCGGCAGTCCAGATCGCGCGGCAGCTCGGCGCCCAGGTCATCGGCACCGCTTCAGAGCAGAACCACGACTATTTGCGCGGCCTCGGCGCCGTGCCGGTGGCCTACGGCGAGGGGTTCGTGGAACGCGTCCGCGCACTGGGCACCATCACCGCCGTCGTGGACACCTTTGGCGGGGAGGAGACGACGACGGCGACGGTCCATTTGCTCGGCGGCCACGGCGCCGCGGTGACCACAGTGCCTGGAAAGGAGACCAACGCCGCCGGAATTGCACCGGTCAGGCTGCTGGACGGACGGGTAGCGGAGGCGGCCCGGCTGTCGGCCGAGGGAAAGCTCCGCTTCAGCATCCAGGAGCGGATTCCCCTCACCGATGCGGCCCGGGCACTGGGCATCAGCCGCGCAGGCCATGTCCAGGGCAAACTCGTGCTGATCCCGTAATTGGAACCCCGCGGGGCGAGCCTGCAGCCCGGCCCGGGGCTCCCGGCTCAGGCTATTTCCACCAGGTGTCGAAAATCGTCACCGGGACCGTGCGCTTGTGGCGGGTCCGCAGGTACATCGCCTCGATCCGTTCGGCAGCGGCATCGGGTACGTCACGGCCCTCGAGGTAGTCATCGATCAGGTCGTAGCCCAGGCCGAGTTCGTCCTCGTCGGTGCGGCCCGGCTTGCCGTCCAGCAGATCCGCCGTCGGAACCTTTTCCCAGATCCGGGCCGGTGCGCCGAGTTCAGCCAGCAGGGCGCGGTTCTGGCGCTTGTTAAGGCCGAACAGCGGCAGGATGTCCGCGCCGCCGTCGCCGAACTTGGTGAAGAACCCCGTGACGGACTCGGCGCCGTGATCCGTGCCGATCACCAGGTAGTTGTGCTCGCCGGCCAGGGCGTACTGGGCAATCATCCGGGTCCGGGCCTTGGTGTTGCCCTTGTGGAAATCGGAGATCTCCGTGCCCACGGTCTTCTCGAACTCGTCCTCGAAGCCATCTACCGCGGCCGAGATGTTGAACGTCCATTCGGTCTTGGCGCGCACGAAGTCCAGGGCCGCCTGGGCGTCGTCCTCGTCATGCTGGACGCCGTAGGGCAGCCGCACGGCCACGAAGTTCGCCTCGGTGCCCTCGGCCTCGAGTTCCTCGACCGCCAGCTGGGCCAGCCGCCCGGCCAGGGAGGAGTCCAGGCCACCCGAGATGCCCAGGACGAAGCCCTTGGTGTGGGTGGCCGTCAAGTATTCCTTCAGGAACGTCACGCGTTTGCGCACCTCCCCGGCAGGGTCGATCCGGGGCTGCACGCCCATTTCCTCGATGATCTTCGCCTGGAGTTCACGCATGCCTCACAGCCTAGTCAGCGGTGTCAACAACGCTCAACTATTGCGCCGGACCGGCGGCTGACACGCGGATCCGGCGTCGAAATGGCTTCGGTTCCGGACGGCGGCTACGGTTTCGGACCGTTGCGACTTAGATCCCCGGTGCGCCGGTCCGAATTCGGCGCCCCTGGCCGGAACCGCCCCGAAAACCGCACCGCCGGCCGCCGCCGGCCCGGTCCTGACTGGGCACCGGCCCGGACGCCGGGCCTATTGAGCCTGCCGCACCGGACCGGTGGAGCCGCGGACCGTGAGATGGGTGGGCATCACGGACCGGCTTCGGGTGCCACCGCCGGCGAGCGGGTTCAGCTGGGCCAGCAGCATGGACACCGCCACGCGGCCGGCCTGCTCGATCGGGGAGGCCATGGTGGACAGCGGCGGACTGCAGAAGTCGGCGCCAAAGATGTCGTCGCAGATCCAGGGCAAGTCGGAGTTCCAGGGCACGTTCAACGAGAACGTCTTCTGCGACTCCTTCGACACCCGGCTCTAAACTGGCGCGGCGGGGCTGCGGGCGCCTAGGTTTCGGCTCGCCGCTAGGGTTTCGGGCCGGTGCTGCGCGGATCCCCGCCGCGCCGGTCCGAAGCCGCGGCGCGGGTCCGAAACGTGCGCGAAAAACCCCTCCCGCGGCACCCCGCGCAGGCGTAGCGTGGGGCCATGGAGAAGACCGGATGTGCGGTGGTGGGCGGTGGACCTGCGGGGATGATGCTGGGCTTGCTCCTGGCACGGGCCGGGGTGCGGGTGACGGTGTTGGAGAAGCACGCCGATTTTCTGCGCGACTTCCGCGGCGACACCGTGCACCCGTCCACCATCCGGCTCATTGACGAACTTGGGCTCGGCCAGGAGTTCCGCCGGTTGCCGCAGAGCCGCCTGAAGAACGTCGTTTTCCCGGTCCCCGGCGGGCAGGCCGTGACCATGGGCGACTTTGACGCCCTGCCGCCGCCGTACAACTACATCGCCATGATGCCGCAATGGGATTTCCTGAGCTTCCTCGCCGAGGCCGCGGCCCAGGAACCGGGGTTTACGCTGCTCATGAGCCACACCGCCACGGGCCTGGTCCGCAACGGAGGCCGCGTCCGCGGAGTCCGCTTCCGGACCGCCGACGGCACGCAGGACGAGCTCCCGGCGGACCTGGTGGTTGCCACGGACGGCCGCCATTCTGTGCTGCGCACCGCGGCCGGGCTGGCGCCAAAGGAGTTCCCGGTGCCCTTCGACACCTGGTGGTTCCGGCTGCCCCGCTATCCCTCCGAAACGGGTGAGGTGGCCGGGCTCGTGCCGGCGTTCGGCCCCGGCGAGGCGCTGCTGGCCTTGTTCCGCAACGACTACTACCAAATGGGCTACCTCGCCGCCAAGGGCGCCGATGCCCGGATCCATGCGGAAGGCGTCGAGGGCTTCCGACGGCGCGTGGCGGCCCTCCGCCCGGATCTTGCGGACCGGGTTGACGCCATCGAATCCCTCGATGACCTCCACTGGCTGGACGTGCGCCTGAACCGGCTGCACTCGTGGCACATCAATGGGCTGCTGTTCATCGGGGACGCCGCGCACGCGATGTCCCCGGCCGGCGGCGTCGGAATCAACCTCGCCATCCAGGACGCGGCCGCCGCCGCCGAGTACCTTGCCCCCGCACTGCTCCGGGGCAGGGTGACCACCGCAGACCTGGAGAAAGTCGAACGACGGCGCCGGCTGCCCACCGTCATTGTGCAGAGCGCCCAACGGCTCATGCAACACACGATCTTCGGCCCGGTCCTGACCGGGAAGCGGACAAAGTTTCCGGCCGCGGCACTCTTCATCGCCCGGCACATTCCGGCGTTCCGCAAGATCATTCCCCGCTTCATCGCCTTTGGGCCGCGGCCCGAGCACGCACCGGCCTTCGCGCGGCGTGCCGAACCCCAGCCGCAGCCCTAGCCCTGACCCGGGACCGACATACAGCCCACCGGCTGGGAATCCGCGGCGGACCAGCCACTAAACTGGGAGCCATGACTGCCACCCGTGACTTCGCAGCCGACGCTGCCGCTGCCCGTGCCCGACTCCTGGAACTGATCAAGGAACTGGCCGTCGTCCGCGGCAAGGTCACCCTCTCCAGCGGCGCCGAAGCCGACTACTACATCGACCTGCGCCGCATCACCCTGCACCACGAGGCGTCCAAACTCGTCGGACAGGTCATGCTCTCGCTGATGGAGGACGCCGGGATCGATTTCGAGTGCGCCGGGGGACTCACCATGGGGGCGGACCCGGTGGGCACCGCCGTCATGCATGCCGCCGTCGACGCCGGCCGCCCGGTGGACGCTTTCGTGGTCCGCAAGGCGCAGAAGTCCTACGGCATGGGCCGCCAGGTGGAAGGCCCCTCGGTCGAGGGCCGCAAGGTCCTGGTCCTGGAGGACACCTCAACCACCGGCGGTTCCGCGCTGACCGCCGTCGAGGGCGTCCGCAAGGCCGGCGGCAACGTGGTGGCCGTCGCCGTGATCGTGGACCGCGACACCGGGGCCAAGGAAAAGATCGAGGCCGAAGCCGGTGTTCCGTATCTCTTCGCCTTCGGCAAGGACGAACTCGGCCTTAGCTAGGGGTCGACGCCGGACGGCAAAGGTGGACGGGGTATGGGCCGTGACCTATCATTTGTCCCATACCCGTCCATCCTTTATCTGGAGAACACGCGCCATGCTCCCGTCCGAAAAGTCCCTGAACAGCGGTGTGAACCGCGGCCCTGAGGGGCAGGGCGCCGACATCTCGGTGGGAACGGTCGACCAGATCCAGAACCTGATCCTGGACAGCGCGGACTTCGAAGAGTTCCTGAACGAACTCGCGCGTTTTTCCGCGCACCAGGTGGCCGGCTCCGGCGACGACGCGCTGTGCGGAATCACCCTGCTCCGGGACCGTAAGGCCGCCACGATCGGGTGGAGCAGCGACTCCGCCCGCGAAGTGGACGAGATCCAGTACTCACTGTCCCAGGGCCCCTGCCTGACCGCCGCCAAGGAGGAACGGGAGGTCTACGTCCCGGACCTCTTCGACGAGGACCGCTGGGGTCCTGACTACGCCTCCGCCGTCGCCTCGCACGGCCTGCGCTCGGTGTTGTCGGTGCCTTTCCACCTCCAGGGCGAAGCCCAGGCGGCCCTGAACCTCTACTCCGATGTCCCGCACAAGTTCGACGGCGACGTCGCGGTCCGGGCCCGCGGCTACACCCGCGAAATCTCCCAGGCGCTGCGGCTGGCAGTCCGGTTCTCGCTGCACACGGACAGTGCCACAAACCTGCGCGCCACGCTTGAATCCCGGACCGTGATCGACATGGCCATCGGGATCGTCATGGCGCAGAACCGTTGCGACCAGGAAACCGCCGTCCGGATCCTCACCGACGCCTCCAGCAACGGCAACGTCAAGCTGCGCGACATCGCCAAATCCCTGGTGCAGTCTGTCGGCGGAACGGCAACCCGGACGCACTACGAGGAGCCGGATAGGAGGCAGGCCGGCTGAACCGGCAGCAGTCTATGACTTGTGTGCGACCACAAGCGCGGATACGCTGAATGCGGTTGAGCCGTCGGCCATAGACATCCTTATTTGGAGTACCTATGGACCAAACACTGCAAGCCCACGTCAAACTCGATGTCGTTTCCGACGTCGTCCGGATTAGTGTCCGGGGGAGCCTCACACAGGCCTCCCGCCCCTCCCTGATGCAAATTATCCAGCGCGTCCGCCGCATGGGAATCATCTCGCACATCCGCGTTGACCTCGGCCTGGCCGCATTCGTGGAATCAGTGGCGCTGGCCGGCCTGCGCAACGACCTCAACGCGATCGACGGCGGGGCCTCCGGCTCGGAGGTCGCCGGCAGGCCGGCTCCCGGCGGAGTCTCCCTGGAACTGACCGCGCACCGCGACGATTCCGCCGCCTTGCCACCCCTGGACATGGCCGGGGAATTTACGGCCTCGATCGATCCCTCAGGCACCCGGAAGCTGAACCGGTTCTCCGACGACGAACTCTTCGCCGCGAGCGACTCTGTGTTCGGCCTTCTCGATGATCCCGCTGACATGGCCCGCTCGGAACTCCTGGCGACTTATGACGAGATCGGCATGGAAATCAGCCGCCGCGAGGTCGGCCGCGAGCCCGAACCCGCATAACCGGCAACGGCGTGCGAACGGCGCCAACCGCGCCAGCGGCCCGCCAGCGGCGCTTCCACGCTGGGCTTCGGGACCGCTGTATGGTCCGGTTTCTCATCCCCGACAAAGCGTGGCTACGGTAGAGATGTGCCGGCCGAGATGGATCCGAACCATCCGCGAGGCCCCGGTGCTTCCGAGGCCCGCATGCTCCGCCGCGCCGTCGAGCTTAAACGGGTTTCCCGGCGATCGTTCCTGATCGGCGCCGGGTCCGCGTCGCTGCTGGCGGCGGACATGCTGTTCACTCAGCGCGTGCAGGCCGAGCGGCGTGTCAGCCGGATCCTCGAAGTACCTGATGACGTTGCCGAACGGTATTACCCCCACGCCAGCTGGATCCTGTTCCCCGGCTATAAAACGAGCTGGGAAGAAGCCCTGTGGATCCTGAACGCGCTGCGCGGCTCCCTGAACAAGAGGGGCCAGCTCGCCGCCGTCGGGTATTCCAACGAAGGCCTGGACATCGACGAGGTGGTCATCGCCGTGATCGAGCACGTCCGCGCCCACAATCTCACCAGCCTCTACTTCTACGGCCATAGTTTTGGCGGCATGGTGGCAACCCAGGTGGCGGCCCGGCTGCGCGAACTGCACGGCGTCGAAGTGGCGTTCATCCTCCTCGACTCCAGCCCGGCGAGCCGGCACGACGTGCTGGACCAGAGCTGGTTCGAGGGCGTGGTGCTGCTCTACGAAAGCGGGTTCCGCTTCCCCACAGTGCTGCGCGGCGGCTACGAGCTCGGCGAGAGGATGCTGCACAAGAATGAACGCAGTTGGGGCCAGGTGGTGGACCAGACACTGGAACAGCTGTCCCCGATCGCGCCGTCCAGCGTGCTGATCCAGTCCGAATCCGCCTACATCTTCCACTTTGAGGCCAGCCGTTTCGTCGGGAAGCTGGGCGAAACGAAGATGGCGTTCATCGGCAACCCCCGGGACAAGACGGTGGATTACGAGACCGCCCGGGACAACTGGTCACTGTCCTTCAAAACCAACATGGTCTCGGATGACCTGCGCACCGACGGGGCGAGGCCGGAGCACGCGAGCCCTGGCTGGAGCCCGTTCATCTACCGGCCCATCATCGAAAAACTCCAGGACGACCTCTTCCCGCTGCCGGGCGGCGGCGGGAAGAAAACCGCGTTCTGAGGTATCGCGTTCTGGGGTGTTGCTCAGATCTGGTTCTTGAGGTCCGCCACGGAATTCAGGATCTGGTTCGGCCGGAACGGATACGCGGCGATATCGTCCCGGTGGGTGATGCCGCTGAGCACCAGCACCGTGTGCAGGCCCGCCTCCATGCCGGCGATGATGTCGGTGTCCATGCGGTCGCCGATCATCGCCGTGGTTTCCGAGTGCGCGTCGATCTGGTTCATCGCCGACCGGAACATCATCGGGTTGGGCTTGCCCACAATGTACGGCTCGCGGCCCGTGGCCTTGGTGATGAGGGCAGCGATGGCCCCGGTGGCAGGCATGGGTCCGTCCTTCGAGGGCCCGGTGGCGTCCGGATTGGTGGCGATGAAACGCGCGCCGGCGAGGATCAGGCGGATGGCCATGGTGATGGCCTCAAACGAATAGGTGCGGGTCTCGCCGAGCACCACGAAGTCGGGGTTCTGGTCGGTGAGGATGAAGCCGGCCTCGTGGAGCGCCGTCGTGAGTCCTGCTTCGCCGATCGTGTAGGCGCGGTTTCCCGACTCCGAGCCGCGGACCTGGTCCTTGAGGAACTGGGCCGTGGCCAGAGCCGAGGTCCAGATGTTCTCCTCCGGGATTTCCAGCCCGGAAGAGCTCAGCCGCGCCGCGAGGTCCCGGGGCGTGAAGATTGAGTTGTTGGTCAGCACGAGGAACCGCTTGGAGGTGTCCACCCAGCGCTGGATCAGCTCCGCCGCGCCAGGGATGGGCTGGTTCTCGTGGACCAGCACACCGTCCATGTCCGTGAGCCAGCACTCGATTTCCTGGCCGCTGCGGTACACCGACGCCGATGAACGTACTTCGTCTGACTCTGCCATGGGGGACCTCCGCCGCTGGTGATGTGCTGCTTACTGGCTCCCAGTCTAATGTTGAGGAGTGACTGAACAGCCCGAAAGCCCCGCCCCGTCCCTTCCCGCCGCAGAGGAAGGGCCGGAACCGAAGGCGGAGGTCGGCGTCGGCCCCTGGGAAGGCGAACTTCCACAGGGCGGGCACTGGGACCCGGACCTGCTGGCGGACGGCGACCGGCGCAACGTGGTGGACAAATACCGCTACTGGAAGCACGAGGCGATCGTGGCCGACCTGGACTCCAAACGCCACAATTTCCACATCGCCATCGAGAACTGGCAGCACGACCTCAACATCGGCACCGTGGTCCGGACCGCCAACGCGTTCCTGGCCAAGGAAGTCCACATCATCGGACGACGCCGGTGGAACCGCCGCGGGGCCATGGTCACCGACCGCTACCAGCACGTCCGCCACCACCCCACCGTTGAGGACTTCGTGGCCTGGGCGCAGGGGGAGGGGCTGGCGATCATCGGGATCGACATCTTCCCGGACTCGGTGCCGCTGGAGACCTACGAACTGCCCAAGGACTGCGTCCTGGTCTTCGGCCAGGAAGGCCCGGGCCTGACCCCTGAAGTCCACGAAGCGGCGCTGGACACCCTGTCGATCGAACAGTTCGGCTCCACCCGTTCCATCAACGCAGCCTCCGCCGCCGCGATCGCGATGCACGCCTGGATCCGCCGCCACGTGTTCGGCCAGCTCCCGGGCTAAAGCCACCGCCGGCGGCCGGCGCACCGCCAGCGCCCGGCGCAATGCCGGCGGCGGGGCCGGCGCCGGCCAGTCCGCCGGCAGGCCGGAACCATGACCGAAGCGCCCGGCCGCGAGTGTTACAGGGGCCACGTGACCGGAGACACGGCCCCGGCGCAGGAATGGCTAGGATGGTTCCTAGCCGACGAGGTTCCCTCCAGGATCACCAGCCCGTAGACGAAATTCACATTAGGAGTCAGCATGCCCATTGCAACCCCAGAGATCTACTCCGAGATGATCGACCGTGCAAAGACGGGCGGCTTCGCCTTCCCGGCGGTCAACGTCACGTCCTCCCAGACCCTGAACGCCGCCCTGCGCGGCTTCGCCGAGGCCGAGTCCGACGGCATCGTCCAGGTCTCCACCGGCGGTGCAGCTTACTGGTCCGGCGCCTCCACCAAGGATATGGTTGCCGGCTCCCTCGGCTTTGCCGCGTTCGCCCGCGAAGTCGCGAAAAACTACGGCGTGAACATCGCCCTGCACACGGACCACTGCCCCAAGGACAAGCTGGACGGCTTTGTGCTCCCGCTGCTTGCCGCCTCCGAGGCCGAGGTCAAGGCAGGCCGCAACCCCCTCTTCAACTCGCACATGTGGGACGGCTCCGCCGAGACCCTGCAGGAAAACCTGCGGATCGCCCGTGAACTGCTCGAGCGCACCGCGGCCGCCAAGATGATCCTCGAGGTCGAGATCGGCACCGTGGGCGGCGAGGAAGACGGCGTCGAGAACGCCATCAACGACAAGCTCTACACCACGGTCGAGGACGCCCTGGCCACCATCGACGCGCTCGGTTCCGGCGAAAACGGCCGCTACATCACGGCGCTGACCTTCGGCAACGTGCACGGCGTCTACAAGCCGGGCGGCGTCAAGCTCCGCCCTGAGATCCTCAAGGACATCCAGGAGCAGGTCGGCGCCAAGATCGGCAAGGCCAACCCGTTCGACCTCGTGTTCCACGGCGGCTCCGGCTCCTCGGACAAGGAAATCGCGGACGCCGTCTCCTACGGCGTCATCAAGATGAACATCGACACCGACACCCAGTACGCCTACACCCGCCCCGTGGTGGATCACATGTTCCGCAACTACGACGGCGTGCTGAAGGTCGACGGCGAGGTCGGCAACAAGAAGCTCTACGATCCCCGCGTCTGGGGTGCTTCGGCGGAGGCCGGCCTGGCCGCCCGCGTGGTCGAGGCCGCCCAGCAGCTGGGCTCCACCGGCAAGACCTTCTAACCATGTCCGACGAGTTCCGGAAAAACCTGATGGGTCCCGAGCCCACGCTCCTGCCTGCCGAGAGCGAGATCTACCAGCATCTCGCGCTCGGCCAGGAAGCCGTGGACCTCGTGGCGAAGCACCCCACCTCCTCGCTCCTGTGGGCCATCCTCGCCGAGGAGGCCTGGGACGAGGGCCGCACCATCGATTCCTACGCGTACTCGCGGGTCGGCTACCACCGCGGCCTGGACTCGCTGCGCCGCAATGGCTGGCGCGGCGTCGGGCCGATCCCGTGGGAGCACGAACCCAACCGCGGCTTCCTGCGCTCCCTCTACTCGCTTGGCCGTGCGTCCGCGGCGATCGGCGAGGCTGAGGAGCCGGAGCGGATTGAAAAGTTCCTGAAGGATTCCGATCCCGGCGCGAAGGCGGCCATCGAAGCCGAGGGCTGAGGCGGCACCAGACAACGCGTTGCGGTTTAACAGACGACGGCGGGCTCTCACCTTGAGGTGGGAGCCCGCCGTCGTTTGTGCGTGCGCGGGTGGGTCAGCTGGCCTTGGCCAGCCCTGTGCGGGCCATGGCGTCCGCGTACGCGGTGTGCATCTCCGCCAGGTACTCTTCCTGCCGGGCCGGGGTGCCGGCGAACGCCCGGCCGCTGAGCGAGCGGACCTTGTAGGTCTTCAGGCCGCGGCGCCAGATCATGGGCACTTCGGTCTTGAGTAGCAGGTTGGCCAGACGGTTGGCCTCGGTGCCGTGGGCGACGATCACGGAGGCGCGGGGAACGAGGGCCAGGAACTTCAGCAGCGGCTTCAGGCCCGCGGAAATCTGGTCCGGCGTGAACTTGCCGTTCGGCTCGCCGGGGACGTGCCACGGGTGGACGTTCCAGGGCATGACGAATTCGGGGCGCAGGCCGAGTTTCCACTGGATGCCCAGCATGCGGGTGGCGGCCTCGTCGTCGCCGGCGGTGATGAAGCCTGACGCGTCAGCGGTGCCGATGTTGGAGTACAGGCTGATGATCCGGCACTCGTCGACGTCGTGCATGGGGTCCACGTAGGGGACAGCGGTGCCAGCTTTGGTTGCCTGGAGGACGTCAAGGAGCTCGTTGACGGGGGCGACGTTAGGTTCGTACCGGCGGCTCAGAAGCTCTTCGCGGAAATTTTCGGTGGCCAGGGCTGTCATATGTTGCTGGGTCTCCTGCGGGATTGGCAAAGCTGCCACACCGGATGCAGGCACGCCGAATACGGGCATGCGGAGCAATGGTGTGGTTTGAAAATGTGGTGTGGACCGATTCCTGGTCGATCCTTATCAGTCTATCAAGCCCCGCGAAATGCGGCGCCGGGCCGGACCCCGGCTGCTACCAGAGCCGCTGGGTGGCGCGGCGTGCGCCTTCGCCTAGGGCCTCCAGCTTGGCGTAGGCGATTTGGGGATGCACCCTGCCGCCCAGCCCGCAATCGGTGGACGCAATCACGTTTTCCCGTCCCACGAGCTCGGCGAAGCGCACGATCCGGTCGGCCACGAGGTCCGGATGCTCCACGACGTTGGTGGCGTGCGAGACGACGCCGGGGATGATGACCTTCCCCTCGGGGAGGTTCGCTTCCTCCCAGACGCGCCATTCGTGCTCGTGCCGGACGTTGGCCGCCTCGAAGGAGTAGCCGCCGGCATTGACCTGCAGGACTGAGTCGACGATGTCCGCGAAGGGGATGTCCGTGGTGTGCGGGCCGTGCCAGGAACCCCAACAGACATGCAGCCGGATCTGCTCCTGGGGAAGACCGCGCAGCGCCCAGTTCGTTGCTTCGACCCGGAGTTGGATGAACTTCAGGTAGTCCGCCAGGCTCGGCTCGGGGTTGATCTGGTCCCAGCTCTCGGCCAGGGAGGGGTCGTCGAGCTGGACTGTCAGGCCGGCGTCGATGATGGCCTTGTATTCCTCTCGCATCGCGTCGGCGCAGGCGTAGAGGAGTTCCTCGTCGCTGCCGTAGTAATCGTTGGCCACGCGGGCGCACGAACCGGGCGAGAGGGAGGCGATGAACCCCTCGGCGAGTCCGGCAGCGGCCAGGCCGGTCTTGAGGTTGGCAACGTCCGAGGCCACGAGCTCCTGGCCCGTGTACGTCAGCGGCCCGGCGATCTTGGGCTGCGTGACGGCCCTGCGGTGGGCCAGGATACCGGAGGAGGGGTCGTTGTAGGCGTCATCGAACTTCTCCCGGTCCCGGCGGTCCGGGAACGAGGTCAGGACGATGTGGCCGGGCGAGGAGCGGTGCACCGTGGCGTCGGCCCAGCGGTCCACGTCGGTCGGTTCCAGGCCGCCGAGCCGTGAGAAGGAGTAATTCCACCAGGCTCCGTAGTCCACGGAGCTGGACATCGTGTGCCCGTACTCGCCGTCATTGGGGATGTCGATGCCCAGCTCCTTCTGGCGCTGGACGACGTCCACCACCGAGGTTTCGAGCAGGTCCAGGAATTCGGGCGTGATGCCGTCCGTTTCCTTGGCCTCGTTCGCGGCGATCAGCTCCGGCGTGCGGGGCAATGAGCCGGCATGGGTCA
Source organism: Arthrobacter sp. P1_D12 (assembly GCF_056406175.1). Classification (NCBI taxonomy): domain Bacteria; kingdom Bacillati; phylum Actinomycetota; class Actinomycetes; order Micrococcales; family Micrococcaceae; genus Arthrobacter; species Arthrobacter sp. P1_D12. The sequence goes on along the minus strand of NZ_JBFUAR010000019.1, from coordinate 5,707 downwards.
CACGGATGTGGTCTGTGGTCCGGGGCATGGCGCGGTTTCCTTTCGGCCGCTCGGGATTCTCACTCCCACTCAATTCCACCCCGCGCCGTCCCGCAAGTAGTGCCCGCTATGTGTCGGGCCTGAGCCGGCGGATGATGCAGCTACGACGAACGCCATGGAAAAGAACGGCTCGTCCGCCGCGGCGGACGCGTGGCCCTCCCTCGCGGAAGCCGCCCCGGCGTTCACCACCGTCGGGACGGCGCGTCCAAGCAGGGACCCAAAGCGATGCCGGGCACCGATTTCGGCTAAACTTGGGTGGTAAGAGCCCCGGAACTCTGGCGTTGGATACGAACACAGCGATAGATTCGGGGCATTCTCATGAACGGCGCTGAACTGCGGTGACCGCCTGGTCATCAAACGCAGTTCGGCCCGAACGAATGGGGGAGGATCCCATGCCAGCAATCGTGATCGTCGGAGCCCAATGGGGCGACGAAGGCAAAGGTAAGGCCACTGACCTGCTTGGCGGCCGCGTCGACTATGTCGTCAAGCCCAACGGCGGCAACAACGCCGGGCACACCGTCGTCGTAGGCGGTGAGAAGTATGAGCTCAAGCTCCTTCCGGCCGGCATCCTGAGCCCGAACGCGGTTCCGATCATCGGCAACGGCTGCGTGGTGAACCTGGAAGCGCTGTTCCAGGAGATCGACGGACTGGAGGCCCGCGGCGCGGACACCTCCAAGCTGCGCGTCTCCGCCAACGCGCACCTCGTGGCGCCCTACCACCAGGTCCTGGACAAGGTCACCGAGCGGTTCCTCGGCAGTCGCGCCATTGGCACCACCGGCCGCGGCATCGGCCCGGCCTACATGGACAAGGTGGCCCGCCTCGGCATCCGCGTCCAGGACGTCTTTGACGCCTCGATCCTGCGCCAGAAGGTAGAGGGTTCGCTGCGTCAGAAGAACGAGCTCCTGGTCAAGGTCTACAACCGCCGGGACATCGAGGTGGACGAGATCGTGGAGTACTTCCTGTCCTTCGCCGAGCGCCTCCGCCCGCTGGTCATCGACAGCACCTACGTCCTGAACACCGCCCTGGACGAGGGCAAGGTGGTCCTCATGGAGGGCGGCCAGGCCACCTTCCTGGACGTTGACCACGGCACCTACCCCTTCGTGACGTCCTCGAACCCGACCGCGGGCGGCGCCTCCGTGGGCTCCGGCATCGGCCCCACCCGGATCTCGCGTTCCATCGGCATCATCAAGGCCTACACCACCCGCGTGGGCGCAGGGCCGTTCCCGACGGAACTGTTCGACGAGATGGGCATGTACCTGCAGAAGACCGGCGGCGAGTTCGGCGTCAACACCGGCCGTCCCCGCCGCTGCGGCTGGTACGACGCAGTGCTGGCGCGCCACGCCTCCCGGGTCAACGGCTTCACGGACTACTTCGTCACCAAGCTGGACGTGCTGACGGGCATCGAACAGATCCCGGTCTGCGTGGCCTACGACGTCGACGGCGTGCGGCACGACGAAATGCCCATGACCCAGACCGAGTTCCACCACGCCAAGCCGATCTTCGAATACTTCGAAGGCTGGACCGAGGACATCACCGGCGCCCGCGCCCTGGAGGACCTGCCGGAGAACGCCCGGAACTACGTCCTGGCCCTGGAAAAGCTCTCCGGCACGCGGTTCTCCGCGATCGGCGTCGGCCCGGACCGCGACCAGACGATCGTGGTCAACGACCTCATCAACGATTAGCACCGGTTGACGCAACACTGACCGGCGTACGACGGCGGCGGGTCGCCCTTGCACGGGGCGGGCCGCCGCCGTCGCCGTTAAGGCCGCAGCCAAGGCCGCAGCCGCGCCTGGGCCACAGCTGGCCTGGGCGGGACCACAACGGTCCTAGGCGGGGTCTTCCGCGGACGTGAACCGCAGCGAGAGCCAGTTCTCCCGGCACGCCCTGGCCGCGGCCTCGGCGTCCCCAAGGCGGGCGAGCCGGATGATTTCAGCGTGCTGCGCCACCGATTCCCGGGCGGCAAAGGAGCCGAAGCGCATCCGCTCCACCCGGCGCAGGACGGGGGTGGTTTGTTCCAGGAGTTCCCGGAGCACCGGGTTGCCGCTGACCGTGACAAAGACGGCGTGGAAATCGTCATCGGCCCGCAGTGCCGACTCGACCTCCGCCGCCTGCAGGGCCTGTTCGAAGCGCGCATTGGCCCCGGCCATGGCGGCGAGGTGCTCCTCCGCCAGGAGCGGGACGGCCAGGCGTGCGGCCAGCTCGTGCAGTCCCGCCACCACCTGCTGCGTGCTGAGGGTCGACGCCGGGTCGCACGGGGCCACGATGGTCGCCTTGCCCGGCAGCGCAACCACCAGGCCGGCGCGTTCCAGCTGCAGCAGCGCCTCGCGGATGGGTGTCCGGCTCACGCCGAGCCACGCTTCCAGTTCGGCGTCCTTCAGCCGTTCGCCGGGCTCGAAGGTGCCGTCGACGATCGCGTTACGGATCGATTCAAAGACGTTGTCCCGCAGCAGCGGCCGCTTGTGGACTCCGGCGAGCGAGGGGACGGGCATGCAACATATCGTATATCCCTCTTGCCCTCCCGGAGCCCGTATCCGACAATGCAATATATTGCATATTTGCTGTGACCGTTTCCCACCGCGAGCGAAGGACCGACGATGGCCATCACTGATTTCGAACGCTACCCCCTGATGTTTGGCCCGAGCCCCATCCATCCGCTGCCGCGGCTCAGCGCACACCTGGGCGGGGCGCAGATCTGGGCGAAGCGCGAGGACGTCAACAGCGGCCTCGCGTTTGGCGGCAACAAGACGCGCAAGCTGGAGTACTTCGTCCCGGAGGCCCTGGCGCAGGGCGCGGACACCCTCGTCTCGATTGGCGGCTACCAGTCCAACCACACCCGCCAGGTCGCGGCGGTGGCCGCGAAACTCGGCCTCAAAGCCCGCCTGGTTCAGGAAAACTGGGTCGACTGGCCCGATCCGTTGTCCGACCGGGTAGGCAACATCCTGCTCTCGCGGATCATGGGCGCCGACGTGCGGCTGGACAGTGCGGGCTTCGACATCGGCATCCGCAGCAGCTGGGAGACCGCCATCGAAGAGGTCAGGGCCGCCGGCGGCACGCCCTACGCGATCCCGGCCGGCGGGTCCGACCACAGGCTGGGCGGTCTGGGCTTCGCCAACTGGGCCTACGAGGTGGAAGAGCAGGAGCGCGAGCTCGGCGTCTTTTTCGACACGATTGTCGTCTGCACCGTCACGGGCTCCACCCACGCCGGGATGATCGCGGGTTTTGCCGGCCAGGACAAACCGCGCCGCGTGATCGGCATCGACGCGTCGGCAACCCTGGCGAAGACCCGTGACCAGGTGGAACGCATCGCCCGGAACACCGCCGAGCTGATCGGCCTGGGCAGGGAACTCCGGGACGAGGAAATCAACGTCATGGAGGGCTGGGCCGGGGACCTCTATGGGATTCCCGTCGATTCCACCCTGGAGGCCATTCGGCTGGGCGCCTCGCTCGAGGCCATGATCACCGATCCCGTCTACGAGGGAAAGTCCCTCGCCGGGCTGATCGACCTCGTGAAAAGCCGGGAAATTCCGGCCGGCAGCAATGTCCTTTATGCCCATCTGGGTGGCCAAGTCGCCCTCAATGCCTACAGCGGGCTCTTCCGCTCCTGACGCGCCGTCGTCGTTAATCCCCGGCAGCACCGGCTCAAAAAAGAAACCAAGAAACTTCCGCTTGGTGCGTAACCTTTCGGGCCCGCCCAGCGATTACTCCTTTGTAAGCGCCTCCGGAGTCTTGGACCCCCCACCAGACACCGGCTGGCCTTCCACCGTAAGTGCCGGCCGGCGCCTGCCCCCATGGGCGCCGGCCAGCCTTTTCTGGCGAGAGTGGGCTGTCAACTGCCCCCATGAGGCCTCAGCCCGCCTTCAAACCAAAAAAACAAAGGATATACGTCTGTAATGAAGAGTGTTAGCAAGACCACCAAGATCGCTGTCGGCGCCGCCATTCTGGCAGTCGGAGGTTTCTCCGGCATAGGACTGGCCAATGCCGCTCAGATGTCCAGCACCGAGCAGGCTGAAGTGAGCCACGCTACGCCCGCCACGCCGGCTGTCCCGGCCACGCACCGAAGGTGCCGTCGACGGCTCCGCCGACGCGAAGGACGGAGCCACCGTCAAGGGCGACGCCAGCGTCAAGGGTGCTGCCGGCGAGGCACGCGCCAACGCCAACATCCACGCCGCAGTTCCGGCGACCCCGGCGACACCTGCCGTCCCCGGTGCCAAGGGCGTTCCGGCAACCCCCGCTATTCCGGCAACCCCGGCTGTTCCGGCCCAGCCGTCCGTTCCGGCCCAGCCGTCCGTCGAGCTGCCCCAGCACGACAAGTAAATTCCGGCTGTTTGGCCTGGACCCGGCATGGGTCTGAAAGCAAGGAGGGAGCCCTCACTTTGGAGGGCTCCGGGGTGCGGCCGCTAGACTTGCGGGGGCCGCACCCCAGCAGTAACGGAAGGACAGCCTCTTGGCACAGCAGCTAAGCGATGACGAATTGTCAGCCGCCTTAGCTGGTGACCCTTCAGGTTTCAGCGCGGTGTACACGGTTATTTCCCCGGCCGTGCTGGGCTACTTCCGGGCCCGGGGCGTGGACGACGCCGAGGCCCTGACCCAGGATGTGTTCGTGGACGTCCTGCCAAAGCTGGCCGGCGTCAGCGGCGGCCACGCAGGTCTAAGGACCTTCATTTTCTCCGTCGCCCACGCGCGGCTGGTCGACTACAGGCGGCGGGCAGAACGCACTCCGCATTTGGCCGAATACGATCCCCTGAACGACGCCCGGTACTCGGCATCCGCCGAGGACGAAGTGCTCGGATCCCTGGGCGGTATCTCGGACACTCTCGCGAGGCTCAATGAGGAGCAGCGCGAAGTTCTGGTCCTGCGGATCGTCGCGGACCTTTCCATCGAACAGGTGGCCGGCATCATGGACAAGACGCCGGGTGCCATCAAGCAGCTTCAGCGCCGCGGGCTCAGTGCCCTGCGCGAACTCGTAACCGAAAAGGACCACGCAGCATCATGACCGGCACCCGCGACCCCCAGCAGGATGGCACCATCCAGGCGATGCTGGGCGACTCCGGCCTCGAATCCGCGGCCGAGCTTCGGAGCGCGCTGGAACAGCTCCGCGCCGTGGTCCCGGATGCGGCTCCCGCGCCCCGCGCCGACCTCGCGGCCCTGCTCGCGGCAGGGACAGCCGGAGCAGCCGGTCTTGCCGCCGCCCCTGACACAGCCACGACGACGGCGCTGCCCACCGTCGCGTCCGCGAAGAATGACGCCGACGAATCGCTCCCGGCCGGGGTCACCAGCTTGGCCGAGCGCCGCCGCCGGAAGCGCCGGCTGGCAATCGTCGGTGGCGCCGTCGTGGGTGCCATGACCCTTGGCGCCGGCGCCGTGGCGGCATCCAGCGAGGACTTCCGGCACAGCGTCAGCCACACCGTCGGGGTCATCTTCCAGACTCCGGGCCACGGTACACCGGTCCCCGAGCATGTCCAGCCGTCGCCGTCCACCATCCCCGCCCTTCCCGCGCCCGCCGCCACGCCGGGTCACGGCACGTCCGGAACACCGGGTGCTGACCAGTCCGGAGCATCGACACCCACCATCTCCAGCGCCCCGGGCGCCCCGGCGGCCGGACACGCGCCCCCTGCCACACCGCCCGCCGTCGGCCGCGACGGCATCCTGCCGACCCCCGGGCCCGGGC